>NZ_JBHUEM010000022.1:0-33417 GCF_042680805.1 Bacillus salitolerans
TACTTCCTTTTTACTTACCTCTACCTTTGTTTACTTACCTCGTTTGACTTTTTACTTACCTCGTTTCTCCTTTTACTTACCTGTACTTCCTTTTTACTTACCTCTACCTTTGGTTACTTATCTCATTTTGCTTTTTACTTACCTCGTTTCTCCTTTTACTTACCTGTACTTCCTTTTTACTTACCTCTACCTTTGGTTACTTACCTCGTTTGACTTTTTACTTAACTCGTTTCTCCTTTTACTTACCTGTACTTCCTTTTTACTTACCTCTACCTTTGGTTACTTACCTCGTTTTGCTTTTTACTTACCTCGTTTCTCCTTTTACTTACCTGTACTTCCTTTTTACTTACCTGTACCTTTGTTTACTTACCTCGTTTTGCTTTTTACTTATCTCGTTTCTCCTTTTACTTACCTGTACTTCCTTTTTACTTACCTCTACCTTTGTTTACTTACCTCGTTTGACTTTTTACTTAACTCGTTTCTCCTTTTACTTACCTGTACTTCCTTTTTACTTACCTCTACCTTTGTTTACTTACCTCGTTTTGCTTTTTACTTACCTCGTTTCTCCTTTTACTTACCTGTACTTCCTTTTTACTTACCTGTACCTTTGGTTACTTACCTCGTTTGACTTTTTACTTAACTCGTTTCTCCTTTTACTTACCTGTACTTCCTTTTTACTTACCTCTTCCTTTGTTTACTTACCTCGTTTGACTTTTTACTTTCCTCGTTTCTCCTTTTACTTACCTGTACTTCCTTTTTACTTACCACTGTATCTTTTTACCTAGCTCGCTTTGGATCCTACTTTACTTATCCCGTTCCTTTGTATACTTACAACGTTTTCTTATCCTACAATAATATAATCGAGTAGGAGGAGGTGACTAACCTCCGACCTCTCACACCACCGTACGTACGGTTCCGTATACGGCGGTTCAATTTTATTCTAAGCATGTACTTTATTGTAGTGTTGAACACAAGAGGTTAGACCGAAAGCGGCTAATCTCTTATTTGTTATAGTTGTAGTAAGTACCCACGAATAGGCGATTCTAGCCACACCCTTGCTTGTGTGGCTATATTTATATGCATTATTCCAATTCATCCCTAGCTTAATCAGGTTCTTTCGGCGATTCTTCGCTGTTTTCCACTTCTTCCAAATACACATTCTTAGTCGAAATCTTGTGTGGGAGTCAATGTTTCTAAGCAAAGTTTTCATGTAACCAACTTTAAAATAGTTAATCCATCCTCTAACTAGTTGATTAATACGCTCCACTTGGTACTTCGTCCCAACACTCCAATTCTTCCTAGTTAATTGTTTAAGTTTGTATTTGAAGTATTCTACTGACTTATGATGAGGTTTAGCTTTGTATACCTCCGCTAGCTTGTCTTTAAAGAAGCCGAACCCTAAGAATTTCATATCTGGCTCGTTCGGTGTGATAACCCTTGATTTTTCGACATTAACAATTAGACCTAGTTTTTCCTCAATGAATTTTGTCACAGACCTCATCACTCGTTTGGCTGCCATCTCACTTTTCACAAGGATAATACAATCATCTGCATAACGTACAAAGTGTAGACCACGGTTCTCTAATTCTTTATCCAGTTCGTTAAGCATGATATTGCTTAGTAGTGGAGATAAATTTCCTCCTTGCGGAGTACCTATTACGGTTTCTTTGTAGTCTTCATCTATTTGAACACCACTCACTAGAAACTTTCGAATAAGAGAAATCACATCTCCGTCACTGACTGTTCTTGATACCAGATTCATTAGTCTGTCGTGATGTACTGTGTCGAAGAAACGCTCGAGGTCTATATCCACTATCCAGTCGTAGCCATCATTCATGAATTCTAAAGCTTGTAAGATCGCCATTTCTGCATATCGTTTGGGTCTGAATCCGTAACTATACTCGCTAAAACCCTTGTCAAACATAGGGGTGAGAACTTGTGCTATTGCTTGTTGAATGACTCTATCTATGACGGTAGGTATACCTAGTAGTCGTTTCCCCCCATTTGGTTTCGGTATTTCTACTCTTAAAACCGGTTGAGGTTGATATTTTCTCCCTCTGATTTGTTGGATAATCTCAGCTTTGTTCATTGCCAAATATCCCTCCAACTCATCTACCGTCATACCATCGACACCTGCTGCACCTTTGTTTTTCTTCACCTGTTTAAATGCCTGGTTAAGATTGTCTCTATCAAGAATCTCATCAAGTAGTTTTCTTTCATACATGCTTGTTATTTCCTTTCCCTTCTCGTAGAAATGGTATCCACTTTTCCGCATTGTGCCAGTGGTCTATTTCCTCTCCCAATCGAGATTTCTATAACGATAAAATTGTTCGGCCCTTCGCTCCTTCTAACTTTCATTAGATATCTCCACTACTACGGCTTATGCTGACTTCTCACTATCCAGTCTTGTATCACTACAAGGGTTTGGTGTAGACCAGTGAGACCTCCCCAGTTAAGGTGCGAACTCTTTCCCTTCATCCATCTGCCATATATACACCGTATGATACAGTAGCTATCGGACTTTGACTTCTTATGCAGTCTTATCCTCATACGTTGCCTCTTATATGGTTTCTGTTCGTCAGACCGAAGGTTTGCCTCGAGCTTCCTTCAGATTCCACGTCACCGTGGACACCCTTGCTTTTAGCTATGTACTTACCGCTACAAGGTCGTACTCGGGACTTTCACCCGTTAGAGTTCGCCCATGCTGGGCGAACATAAAACGCCTAAGCATTTTGCTTAGGCGTGATCAAAGTTTTATTCACTTACAGGAACTACTGCACCCTCATATTTTTCTGTAATAAAGCTTTGGATTGCTTCAGAACGAAGTACCTCAACTAGTGTCTTAATAGCTTCCAGATTTTCGTCGCCAGTACGTACAGCAATAATGTTTACATAAGGTGAATCTGGTCCTTCTATCGCAATGGCATCTTTTAATGGATTTAATCCCGCGTCAATTGCGTAGTTTGTGTTGATTAGCACTGCGTCCCCCTCATTGTTATTATAAACTTGTGGAAGTAAGCCTGCTTCAACATCTGCCTTGAATACTAAGTTCTTTGGATTTTCAGCAATATCATCAACTGTAGCTGTTGTTGTGTCGATACCTTCTGTTAGAGTAATTAACCCTTGGCTTTGTAACATTGTTAATATACGTCCATGATCTGCAACAGAGTTACTCATAATGATTGTTGCTCCATCAGGTAGTTCATCTAGACTTTTGTATTTTTGTGAATATACACCGATAGGTTCGATGTGAATTCCACCAGCGTTTACGAAGTCATATTCATTTTCAGCAATTTGTGCTTCTAAGTAAGGAATGTGCTGGAAATAGTTTGCATCGATTTCTTCATCAGCTAATGCTTTGTTTGGTAAAATATAATCTTGGAAAGGAATGATTTCTAATTCAATTCCCTTTTCTGCTAAAATTGGTTTTGCTTGTTCTAAAATTTCAGCGTGTGGTACGTTTGAAGCTCCTACCACTAACTTTCCTTCGTTACCGCCACAAGCTGCTAATGTAAATAATACTGCTACTAAACTAACAAATGTTAAAATCTTTTTCATGTTGTCTTCTCTCCTTATTTTTTATCTTTTATCTATAGATGATGTGACAATGTCACCGATAAACTGAATAATAAATACAATAATTAAAATGAAAATCGTTGATATTAGCGTTACATCATTTTGATTTCGTTGAAATCCGTCCAAGAAAGCTAAGTTTCCAAGACCACCCGCTCCAACAACACCTGCCATCGCCGTGTATCCGACTAACGCAATGGCTGTAACCGTTATTCCTGATACGAGTGCCGGCATTGACTCTGGAAGTAAGACTTTCCATATAATCGTTCCGGTCGTTGCTCCCATTGCCCTCGATGCTTCAATGACTCCTTTATCAATTTCTCGAAGTGCAATTTCTACCATTCTTGCATAAAACGGTGCTGCTCCTATGATGAGCGCCGGTAAAGCTGCATTGGATCCTAGCATCGTTCCAACGATAAACTTCGTAAATGGAATTAACAGTATAATAAGGATAATAAACGGAATTGAGCGGAAGATATTGACGATTCCAGCAATCGTTTGGTTGACGGTTTTGTTTTCCCATAAATTCCCTTTACCGGTTAAAAACAATAGGAGTCCTAAAATTACCCCGAATACAAATGTTGCTAGAACAGAAACAGCTGTCATATAAAGTGTTTGCAGAGTAGCATCAATCATTTTGTCCCACTTTACATTTGGTAGAAGTTGATTAAACACTTGAAATCACCTCCACACCGACTGACTGCTCTCTTATATAAGAAATAGCTTTTTCTACTTCAGTGTCTTCTCCATCAATGTGAAGAAATAATGCACCATAGGCTCCCGTTTGTAGTTGAGCAATTTTCCCTTGAAGTATATTGACCGTAATATTAAAGTTACGAATTACATTTGAAATGACTGGCTGCTCGGTTCCCTCTCCTACAAACGTCAACTGAATGACCTGACCATTTGGATAACGATGAAGTAAATGTTCAACCGTTTCCTTCGTTTCTTCTGGCTCAGTTAGTTGACCGACAAAACGCTTCGTAATAGGCTCCTGTGGATTTTTAAACACCTGCAACACATCGCCTTCTTCAACGACAATCCCATTTTCCATAACCGCAACACGATGGCAAATTTTACGAATGACATGCATTTCATGAGTGATAAGCACGATCGTGAGTCCGAGTCTTTCATTGATGTCGACTAGTAAATCTAGGATGGAATCGGTTGTTTGAGGATCTAAAGCTGAAGTCGCTTCATCACACAGTAGTACCTTTGGATTATTGGCTAATGCCCGTGCAATTCCAACACGTTGTTTTTGTCCACCACTTAGCTCAGAAGGATAGGCATCCCCTCTCCCCTCAAGGCCAACAAGCTTAATCAGTTCATTTACTCTCTTTACTTGCTCCTGTTTTTGGACACCAGCTATCTCTAATGGGAAGGCTATATTTTCTCTTACCGTTCTAGACCAAAGCAAGTTAAAGTGCTGAAAAATCATACCAATCTCCTGTCTTGCCTGTCTCAGCTCTCTGCCATTGATCTTAGCCATATCTCTTCCAGCGACAATGATTGATCCATCTGTTGGTTTTTCTAGCTGGTTAAACATTCGGATAAGTGTGCTTTTCCCTGCTCCACTATACCCAATGATTCCGAATATTTCTCCTTCTGCTATTTCCAGGTTAATTCCATTCACCGCGGTAACCTTCCCAGATTTTGAAGAGAATACTTTTTTTATATTCTTTAATGCAATCATGTTTTCCTCACCTTCTTTCCCTAAGTATCTTTATCGAATTACTACGGATAGTGTCATCGTCGTATCATATTTTTCCTTTAGTAAAAGGAAAAATATTAGATTAGAACAAAAAACCCTTTCTGCAATATGACAGAAAGGGTAAACATTCGTTTCCTCTCTCTCATCTTCCAAAGCAAACGCTTTGTAGGAATTGGCACCATTTCAACATCTTGTTGACGGTTGCCGGGTTTCATAGGGCCCAGTCCCTCCACCTCTCACGATAAGAGTTGTGTACGCATACACACTTTATTCAATTAGCACTTTAAATCACTCAAGGAAAAATTATTACGAAGGTAATCTTAGCATGTGCATGATTTAATCGTCAATACCTATTTTAAAATAATTTTATAGTATTCTTGTAACTATCAATCTACTGTTGCCTCTTTCCTGATTTCATTAGACACACCAGAAGCAAGAATGAGTGCTTGATTTAAATCATTCGTTAAATCTCTCACGGATTCAAGACCAATAGACAGACGTACTAACTCTTCAGTCACACCGGTTGCTATTAGTTGGTCACTAGTTAATTGAGAATGTGTAGTTGAAGCTGGATGAATGACAAGGGACCTTGCATCACCAACATTGGCTAAGTGGGACCATAGTTCAAGCGAATCAATAAATTTCTTACCTGCGTCTCTGCCACCCTTAATTCCAAAGACAACCACTGCCCCCTGACCTTTTATTAAGTATTTTTTTGCGAGAACAAACGATTCATGAGATTTAAGTCCTGGATATGAGACCCAATCAACTGATGGATGATTCACTAAATATTGTGCTATTTCCTTTGCGTTTTTAACATGTTTTTCCATTCGGAGCTGTAGTGTTTCAAGCCCTTGCAAAAGTAGAAATGCATTAAAAGGACTCAAGCATGAACCAAAATCTCGTAATAGCTGAACACGCAATTTAATGATATACGCCGCTTCACCAATATCTATATAACGTAAGCCGTTATAGCTAGGATCTGGATCTGTGAATCCAGGGAACTTATCACTGTTCCAATTAAATTTCCCTCCATCTACAATGAGCCCCCCAATGGAGTTTCCGTGACCTCCAATCCACTTCGTTGCTGAATGAACAACAATATCTGCACCCCATTTTAATGGTTTACAAAGCGACGGAGTGGCAAAAGTATTATCCACAATTAAAGGAATACCTGCCTCATGTGCAATATTGGCTACTGCTTCAATATCAAGAATTTGCAAACTCGGGTTTCCAATCGTTTCGGCGAATACCGCCTTCGTCTTATTAGTTATGGCTTTCTTAAAATTTTCTGGGTTGGAAGAATCTACAAACGTAACCTTAATTCCATATTTCGGAAAAGTCGTGGAAAATAAATTATAGGTCCCTCCATACAAATTAGTAGCCGCTACAATCTCATCGCCTGCATGTGCAATATTCAAGATTGCTAACGTAATTGCAGCCTGACCTGAAGAGGTAGCAACAGCACCAACCCCCTCTTCTAAAAGAGTGATTCTCTTTTCAAGCACATCAACAGTCGGGTTTCCAATTCTAGAGTAAATATTTCCTGGTTCTTCTAAAGAGAATAATCGGCTAGCATGGTCTGTATCCTCAAATACATATGAGCTGGTTTGGTAGATGGGAACCGCCCTTGAACCAGTAGTCTGATCAGGTGAATACCCTCCATGTAATAATAATGTTTCTAATTCATAAGCTTGATTTGTCATTTCATCTTCCCCTTTCTAATAATGTATTTCAATAAAAAAACACCCTATTTAAGAAGAGGATGACGGATAATTCCCCTTCTTATCTTTCAGAATTAATAAATCTCTGCTGGAATTAGCACCTATATATGGTTGCCGGGTTTCAATGGGCCAGTCCCTCCACCGCTCTTGATAAGAAGTTTATAGAATTTTCAAAGAGTGTAATTATCTTTCCTTTTGCCTGACAGAACACAACTCCTGCTCCAGTATTTTCCCCCATTTTTCAAACTCGACAAGAAAACCATCGTGCCCGAAGGCAGTCGGAATCACATAATGAGACGCTACTCCATTTCTTGCTTGGTATAAGGTAACCAATTCTTCTAGAAGATTAGCAGGATATAGTAGGTCATCCTCAAAGCTAAAGGCAACAATTTTTGATTGAAAAAGTTCTACTGCCTCTCTCCACCCCCCACGATTAAATCCAATATCATGATGATCCATTGCCTTCAGTAAATACAAATAACTATTCGCATCAAAACGATTGATAAATTTTTCACCTTGATACTTTAAATAGGATTCTATTTGATACGTACTGTCTTTAGAACTTTCACCTCCTATATCACATTTTTTTCGTTGAAACCTAGTATTGAACTGTCCTGCAGAACGATACGATATCATCCCAATCATTCTAGCTATTCCCATACCATTCCTTGGATTTTCACTATAGTTACCATCTACCCAATTAGGATCACTTGTAATGGCATATCGTGCAATCGTATTAAAGGCGATGCTATAGTCGCTTACATATGGGGAAGTAGCTAACGGAATAAGCAGTGGTGCAAAATTCGGGTACAATATCCCCCATTCCAAGACTTGCATTCCCCCAAGAGAACCGCCTATTATTGAGTGAACCTCATGAATTCCTAAACTCTTCAATGCAATATAGTGACTCCTTACGATATCTCTTATAGTAATTGACGGAAAAGATGAACCATACTTCTGTCCATCCCCGTTATTTGAGGTGGGTCCTGTTGAACCATTACAACCTCCTAAGACATTAAGTGTAATTACTTGCCATTTCTCAGTATCAATGTTATTTCCAGGTCCGATTAATCCTGACCACCAGCCAGGATTTTTTAATGACCCAACGGCATGTTGGTTACCGGTTAGAGCATGACAGATTAATAGGATTGGTGCCCCTACACACCCTACTCTTTCGTACGCTATCGTTACGTTGTTAATCGTTTCCCCATGTTCAGTTTGGAAGTCACCAATCCGTATTTCCCCATTTTCAAACTCAAGTGACCTTCTCGTCGTTAACAACAACCTGCCTCCTTTCTCAAACTAAAAAAGCCCTCTTCACAAGAAGAGGGCATCATTCAATCTACTCTTCTTATCTGCCAAAGCCATAAAGCTCCGCAGGAATTGGCACCGTGTTTTCAACTAAGAAAATCGGTTGCCGGGTTTCATAGGGCCAGTCCCTCCACCTCTCTGGATAAGATACTTTATTAAATTTTCTGAATAAATATTGATATGAATATAGCACATCTTTTTTCGACCTGTCAAACCATTTTTTTAACTTTCTTACAATAACATAATCCTATCTTTTTATTTATGCTGATAATTCAATGTTACATAATGCAAATAATGACTCCACTAATAAGATGTCTTTAAATGATCCAGTAATTTTCAGTTGATTTCTACTTTCAATTTTTCTTAATCTTTCTTTCCCCATCAAAAATGATTGGATACAAGTGAGGTCACCTTTTATCCAAAGGTCTGTTCTCTCCTGACAATCATTAAACACTTCACATCCTTGAGACGAAATCTTTAAGAATAATAGATCATATCCTGATTGAAATGAAATATACAACGGATTTACCGGGAGAATAGGTTTTAAATTTGGTTGAATTAGAACTACCTCTGTGAACTTTTCAAGTAATAGCTTCATGTATCTCAACCCTTTCACTTTTAGCTTACATACACCTTTCTACATATGAACGTTATCTACCTTTATGATTCGTTCGACAGATTATTAACCCTTACCTACGCTTCTACAATAAATGGTATATTTCCCAAGAAATATGTTACATTGTGTTATATAGTCGACACATTTCATTAGAATATACAAAAATTGAATATTTCCTGAGAAATATGTCAAATATTGCATAAGGACCATAGAAAAAATCAAGATGTATTCACTATTTATACACAGGTACGCTCTTGATCGCAAGTCACTTCTACTACCAATCTAATTGCCTTATTTGATACAGAAACTTGTATAGCACCAAGCCCTTACTAGTTGCTGATAGCATAGTTTTTATATGCAATATACTATTTGTACAGAAACAGAAGGTAACATTAGGTTCCATCATATTTTATTTTCTAGTAGCTAAAAAAGAGAGTTCACCTATAAGATGAACTCTTTTTCAATCAAGCACTATATGTTTGACCATATATTTTCTCTTTCAGCTGCTTTCTTGCACGGTAAAGTTTGATTTTAACGGTTCCTGATCTAATATCAAGTTTGTCAGCGATTTCCTTCTCTTTCAAACCATTATTTACTTTATGATGGATGATCGCTCTTTGATCAACACTAAGTAGTTTAATCTCATGTTCAACTCTTTCCTTTAATAAATCACACTGTACTTCATCTTCTAATACGTACTTTTCTGAGATTTCACTAAAATACTGATCTATATCTTCAATCGAGACATGTACTCTCCTACTCTCTTTTCGAATCGCGTCTATAGCGGTCCTCTTTGCAATGACGGTTAACCAGGCACCCGCCTTTTCTGTAGCTGATATCGTATCAAACTTAACAAATGCCTTTATGAAGGTATCCTGAACAATGTCCTCCGTTAAATAATGGTCCCTTACCATTGCAAAAATGGTATTATACAACTTCTTATAAAAGGTTTGATACATTCCTTCACAATTCATTTTTATCGCCTTCTTATTTGAGTGAACTTTTTATGAAACTTGGCACTTTACCTTCTTTAAAACTCATCATTTCGACAATTTCGTTATTATCGAACACGAATGCAATGAAATATTGTCCCTCTAATTGATGTGTAGACTGTTCCCATGCCTGAATAATTTGTTCCTTGTCTGTGATTGTTAGTACGTCACTTTGTTTCTCAAGGTAATTAAGGAGGCTTTTAGGTGATTCTTTGTAAAAGAAATCCTTTAGTTCTTGACTACTTTTAATGATCAGTGCTTTTTGAAAGTCATTCCCTATGATGGATGCCTCTTCAAATTTATCATGCTCCTTTAACCAACTAATTGTATTGTAATAGTATGACTGCAAAGAGTAGTGCTCAAAATAGTGACGAGTATAACCATTTATCTGTGGTTCTTCCTGACTCTTTAAGCCCACTTCTACATTTGATAAGCTTCCCTGTTGATTTTGTATTTGATCATACGTCAGGCTTTCAATATCCTTTTTGAGTGATTGTAATAACGTTTCGATCTCCTCTTCATCAGAAATTGATACCGAACGAGATACAGGTCCACTTGGTGACAGACGTATTGTCTCAACGTCGCTACTGCTTAAATTTAGTAGATTAAAAGCAATCTTTTTATATTCTATTGATTCATAGATTGGTTTTAAATAAGAAGCATACTTTTCCCCTGCTTCAACGGTATATTGACGAACCATCTTATTCCCATTCTTTAACTCATAGACGATGAACACATGTCTACCTAACTGCTTTGAAGAATCAATATCTACTTCTTTCTCACTAATAATTTTTTCATGTAACCTAATAACGGATTCTATATTTTCTCTATCTTGAAGATAATGAATATTTTCAGTTTCTAAATTCATGTAGTGATATGCCATATCATTAAGATATATTCTTTCTATATCATCAATTTCTGGCGTTCTTTTTTCATAGCCCGTAGCATCAGAAATAATGAGAATGAATATACCAGCAACTACTATTGAATAGTAAGCAAAACCTATAATATTAATTTTTATTCTCCATGTTTTCTGTAAAATCATATCTGCAATTAGATATCCGATAATTGCTCCAACAATATATCCAAATATAGTCCATCCTATTGATTCCTGTACTTCACCAAAATATAATCCTGCAAATAACATGAAGCAAAATGTAACCCCATACTTAAAGATAGGCTTCAATACTGCAAAAACAATAGGACTTCCCGCACTTTCCAAGTTCCTTCTCTTATATAACCATATAGCTATAACGTAAAGTAATAATGCTATAACGATATAACTAATAATTTCAACATTCGTTGGAGAGAAATTTTGAATATCTAGTATTCTAGTAATGGGTGAAAAATACTGTTCAAATATTTTTTTAGTGTAATAATCACTTGCGTAACCATATGTAAATTCACCAATATGAAAACCCACTAAAATACTAATTCCAACAGGGAATAGTAAAAAAATATAGGTTAACACACCCTGTATTATGGAAATTCCTGATAGAGTACCAATTAATGTTCCAGCGGAAAAAAACAGCAAATTTAATGCTAATATGATAAATGCCCAATGAAATATGGAACCTAAGCTATAATATTCATCTAATTCCATGATTGGCTGCATCACCATCATTAATATAGTAATTAGCAAGACAGGTATAACAAGTATTCCAATTCCTAAAATATAATGATGGTTAAACAACGCTCCTCTTCTCATTGGTAGACTATGAAATAAATCAGAGGATTGCTTTACTTGCATAAATCTAAACATAAAAATGGCTGTTAGTATCGGTATTCCAAGCATAAGTATGATTTGAATATCATTATTATAAGAAAAAAGATTATCTACTATATAGTATTCCCGTTCAGGATATTCACTTGTTTTTATCATAATGAGTCTAAGTGGAATGGCGAATAAAAGTGCTATAAAATAAATAGCCCCTATCCACCCTGAACTTCTCAGACCTTGCAGTATTATTTCTTTATTAAACCAAGACGTTCTGGATTGCATATCCAACATCCCCCATTTCATAGATAAATATTTCCTCTAATGTAAGAGGAAGCATATCAAAGATAACTGGATTGTATGTTTGAAGGTGTTTATAGATAGCTTCTTCTTTACCTCGTACTATTAGAAGCAAGACACTACCTCGTTTTTCTCTATAAAGAATCGTTATGTCATTTGTCATTTCAATCTCATGATGATCTTTGAAAGCTATTTGTATTTTATGGATATCTGATTTTAAATCGTCTAAATCCTTTTCTAATAACACCTGACCTTTATGTAATATACCCACACTGTCACAAATATCTTCCACTTCTCTAAGATTGTGGGAGGAAACAATGATTGTCATTTTCCTATCGGCCACATCTTGAATTAGTAAGTTTCTAATTTTCTTTCTCATCACAGGATCTAAACCATCAAACGGCTCGTCTAGAATTAAGATCTCTGGCATGGATGAAAGTGCAATCCAAAATATAACTTGTCTCTGCATTCCTTTAGATAGTTTTTGAATTTTCTTGTTAAGGTCAATTTCAAAAACAGCTTTTAGATTTTGAAACCTCTCTTCTGACCAAGTAGGATAGAATGTGCTGTAGAAGTTTGCCATTTGACGGACCGTATATTGTGAAAAGAAATAAGGCGAGTCTGGGATGAAGAATAACTTTCGTTTTATTGTATCGTTTTCAAAAACAGACTGACCTTCAACTGTTATAGAGCCATGATCCTGTCGTAGTATCCCTGCTATTGTTCTTAACAGTGTCGTTTTTCCTGCTCCATTAGATCCTAGTAATCCATATATTGAACCTTTCTGAATGGCCATACTAACTTCCTTAATTCCTTCTGAACCCTCAAACATTTTGGAGAGGTTATTCACTTGAATCATTCGTCATACCTCCTCTACCGATTTCATCCACTTCTTCAAATATTTTGAGAATCTCATCCTTTTTCAATCCTAGAAATAATGCCTCTGAAAATAGTTTGACTAACTCTTGCTTAACTTTAATAATCTTTTCTTGATTAATAACTGTAGTTGCATCACTAACGAAGCTCCCTCTTCCCGGTACAGAATATATATATCCTTGTCTCTCAAGCTCCCGGTAGGCTTTCTGAATCGTATTTGGATTTATCGTAAGCTGTTGTGCAAGTGTTCTTACTGAGGGGAGTTGCTCATCAACTTTTAACATATCATTCATAATAAACTCCTTTAATTTTTCTACAAGTTGCTCATAAATCGGTGTTCTACTTCTTACATCAAGCTCAAACATAGCTACCTCCCGAACCCGTTCTATCCGTACTATTTGTGTTAGTACAGTTAGTATTATAATTCAATTCTTTATGTTTGAAAAGACCCAAAAATTAAAAATTTCCATATTCGTACAAATTAGTAAAAAGGGGGGGATTACTAATATCGGTGTAGTCAAACTCTTCCTTCTCAACTGACATCATAACTTTACATTCCCCATTGAAAAGAACAAAAGGCGCAAGCGCCCTGCTTAGCCTAAGGCAGAGCAAATGTTCCTAAATGAGAAAAAGGGCGTACTTCCCTTTTAATCATTTAGGGTTATTTGAGCTCGAGTGGCTGGGTGCTGGAGCCGGATTACTAAAGCACATCGTAATAAGATACAATCAAAACTTACATCCCTTATTCAAAAAAAAGACATTGATACACACGTGTATCAATGTCTTCTAATTCTTTAATTCTTTGTACAGATATTCAACGGACTGAAATGCAAATATCCGCTTTCTTACTTCTCCATGTTGAAAGAGAAGTAAACAAGGCACGCTTTGTATTTGCCATTTTTCCGCAACGTCTGGTATATAGTTTAAATCGACTTTTTTTAACGGCAAATCTGGAAGTAGTTCCTGTACAACTACTAACATCCGCTCAGCAACCTTACAAGTACCACAAATCGGTGTATAAAAGAAAATAGCTAGTTTATTCAACTCTTGTAGTTGATTAATTATTTGTTCCTTTCCCCATACCTCCATCCTTTTTTCTGTCACTCCTATAAGTATTTTGCATTCACATCTATATTAGCACTTAGTAAGACTGTTGCTATATGCTGTTCTGGTGCAGTAGCAACTTCACGGTACATTTTGTCAATATAAAGATGCTCTGCTTCAGGAAATTCTTTTCGAAACTGCTTTCTCAGTTTCTCACCGGCAGCATCAGAATCAGCTAAAATAAAGACTTCCTTATTGTACAATCGCTCGATCATTTCATCCAACATACTAATACTGATGGTACCATTTGTACAAATTATCTCGACCGGCTCATTTACAATCGTTTCTATTTTCTTTTTATCTGACTTTCCTTCGACTATGATGACTCTTTCCATTTCATTGAGAGACATAGCGTAACATCACCTTATATGAATTATCGTTATATAACACTATAATTACATACCTATTCGAAGATAAATAATTCTTTCTTGTTTTACATAAATTTTAGAAGTTACTAAGACCAGTAGACAAACTTAGAAAGGTCAGCACAGCCCTTCTTTTGAAAACAAAAGGCGCAAGGGCCCTGTTTTGTCACAACAAGCAAATGTTCCTAAAACAAAGGGTGCTATACCCCTTTTACTCATTTAGGGTTATTTGACCTCGAGTAGGATGAACCAGCAAAGATCGTCGCCATTTCATCTTGGTTGGGTGCTGGAGCTGGATTTAGCAGTAACATTGTATAAAACTAAACACCAGAAACTTATACTTTCTTAACTTATTAAAAAGGCAGTGGAAGCACCACTGCCTTAACACCAACCGTTTTCATCACAGTCGACATATTTTTGGTCTGGATTTGTTGTCACTTCCGTGTAATGATATATACGGTTGTTTTCTTGTTCATATCCAGACTTAAGGTCATATTGATTTCCTTGATTCGTAAAAAGCATTTTTCCGATTGGTTGTTCTTCGACAAATAAATCCATTTGATTTTGATTTAATTTCCCGACAACTCGATCTGTTATATCAAGCTTTCTTCGCTCAAGTACCATGCTGGAACACTCCCTATTGATGTAATAATCTTAGAGTGTCCAACTTTTATAATATCATTAATCTTCGTTAATCATTTCCTCGTACTGTTCAGCTGTCATTAAGTTTTCTACTTCACTTGGGTTAGAAGACTCAATTACAATCATCCAAGCTTTTTCATAAGGCGATTCATTCACAAATTCTGGGCTATCTTCTAAGTCCCCATTGATTTCAACTACTTTTCCACTAACAGGTGCATATAGCTCAGAAACTGTTTTCACTGATTCTACACTTCCAAATGGCTCGTTAATTGTGATTTCGTCCCCAACCTCAGGAAGCTCAACAAATACAATATCCCCTAATTCGGATTGAGCAAAATCTGTAATCCCGATACGAATCTTATTTCCTTCAACCTTTACCCACTCATGCTCTTCTGAATAACGTAATTCCTTAGGTGTATTCATTCCTATCCCTCCAAGAATATATCAAAAGTTAATATTAGAAAAATTTGATCCGCCATAGGCATAACCAAAATTTTTACTTAAAAATGGTTTGTCGCTTAAATCCAAGTTTCTTCAAACTGTTTTTCATTAAACCCAACTGTTACTTTACTTCCATCATACACAATTGGCCTTTTCACCAGCATTCCGTCAGAAGCTAAGATGGAAAGTAACTCGTCCTCAGATGCTGTTGGGATTTTATCTTTAAGTCCTAGCTCACGGTATTTCATACCACTCGTATTGAAAAATTTTTTTAACTCAAGCCCGCTTTTTTGGTATAGCTCCGTTAGGGTTTCCTTTGTTGGAGCATTTTCAACAATATGTACCTCATTAAAAGATAGGTTATGCTGTTCTAGCCAATTTTTAGCTTTTCGGCAAGTCCCACATTTGGGGTACGAATAGAATGTTAATGACAACGTTTTCACCACCACGTTATAGGATACACATATTTCTGTATTTTAACATAAAAAGCATAGTTTTCCTAATACTCTCTTTGGTTCCTACTACATATTCGACTAAATTTGTCATAGTCCTTCTACCAATTTTAATTCAAATAAAGAAAATTAGAAAGTCTAGCTAATAATTGCAAAGTCTTTCTGTGATATGTCTAGATGAATCTAGAGTCAAATACTGGGAATTTTTAATACGTTCTTTTTTCACTAAAAGGCTCCTAGAAAAATTTCTAGGAGCCATTCCTTTTATACAGTGAATTTTTCAGCTTCAATGATACTTGCTGCAATTTCGCGCTTCTTCGCAATTACATTAATTGGTGTGTGGCGAGTAAACTTTCTTAATGCAGAAAGCATCATTCGTAATGTGTCGCCTTGTTCCGTTGCAATTAATGTTTCTTTTGCATGTGCTTCAATTTCATTAAATGCTTCTTGGCAGAATACTTGAGTATATAATACCTTTTGCTTATTTTTATCAAGACCTGTTTTGTTAATCGCCTTTTCTGTACGTAATAAAGCAGATTCCATTGAGTACACATGGCTTACGATATCTGCAATATTTACAAGAATCTCTTGTTCTTTCTCTAGCTTAGGACCGAACTTTTGAGCAGCAAGTCCTGCGATCATTAGACCAATCTTCTTAGCATTACGTACTAAGTACTTTTCTTGCTCAAGAACTCCATCGCCCACTTCTTCAGGCATTAGCATCATTAATTCCTCTTGAAGAGCTTGAGCTTTTTGAAGCAATGGAAGCTCACCCTTCATTGCTTTACGTAAGAAGGTTCCTGGAACTAATAAACGGTTAATTTCGTTTGTCCCTTCAAAGATACGGTTAATACGAGAGTCACGGTACGCTCTTTCTACCTCATACTCTTGCATAAATCCATAGCCTCCGTGGATTTGAACACCCTCATCGGCGATATAATCTAATGTTTCGGAACCGAACACTTTATTTAACGAACACTCAATTGCATATTCAGCAATAGAGGCTGCCACTGCACGACCGTCTTTAATTTCTTCTTCTGTTAATTTGCTCATGCGCTCTTCGAACAATCCAACGGTACGATATACAGAGCTCTCCATTGCATATAGCATTGTTGCCATATTCGCAAGCTTTTCTTGAATAAGAGAGAATTTTGAAATTGGTGTTTTAAATTGTTGACGTTGGTTCGCATATTGAGCTGATACCTCTAATATACGCTTCGATCCACCAATCGTACCTACCGCTAGCTTATAGCGCCCAATGTTAAGAATGTTAAAGGCAATTACGTGACCTTTTCCTAGTTCACCAAGTAAATTTTCTTTTGGTACTAGTGCATCTTCTAGAATTAAAGTACGAGTAGATGATCCCTTAATCCCCATTTTCTTTTCTTCTGGACCAGTAGAAACTCCAGTGAATTCTTTTTCTACGATAAATGCTGAGAAGTGTTCGCCGTCTACTTTTGCATAAACAACGAATACATCAGCAAATCCAGAGTTTGTAATCCATTGTTTTTCACCATTAAGAACGTAGTGAGTGCCTTCTGCATTTAACTTTGCTGTCGCTCTTGCCCCTAAAGCGTCTGAACCTGAGCCTGGTTCTGTTAAAGCGTAAGCCGCGATTCTTTCACCAGTTGCTAAGTCTGGTAGGTATTGATGCTTTTGCGACTCATTACCGAAAAGAACAATCGGTAATGATCCAATCCCAACGTGTGCCCCATAAGAAAGTGAGAAGCTTCCAGCACGGGCAAACTTTTCAGTAATAACAGCAGAGCTAATCTTATCTAATCCAAGTCCACCGTACTCTTCCGGAACATCTGCACCTAAAAGACCTAGTTCACCTGCCTGTTTAAGCAGCTTTACAGATTTATCAAATTCATGATTTTCGATTGCTTCTAAATGTGGTAATACATCATTTACAACAAAGTCTTCTGTCGTTTTTGCAATCATCTTATGCTCTTCTGTAAAATCCTCTGGTGTAAAAACTCGTTCAGCCTCAACCTCTTCAATTAAAAAGCTTCCACCTTTAATTAAGCTATCTGTTGCTTTTGTCATTAAAAAAACCTCCTTATAATTGTTTTCGCATTTTTATAGTAATTCAAATATTCCAGCTGCTCCCATACCGCCACCAATACACATTGTCACCATACCGAACTGTACATTACGTCTCTTCATTTCATGAATGAGTGAAAGTGTTAGCTTCGTTCCAGAGCATCCCATTGGATGACCTAAAGCAATAGCTCCACCATTGACGTTTACGATTTCTTCATTTAGCCCTAATTCGCGAATAACAGCGATTGATTGGGATGCAAATGCTTCGTTTAATTCAATTAGCCCGATATCAGATAGTTCGAGTCCAGCAATCTTTAGTGCTCTTGGAATCGCTTCGATTGGTCCAATCCCCATAATTTCAGGAGGAACCCCAGCAACCGCGAACGAGCGGAACTTAGCTAACGGCTTTTGCCCTTCAGATAGAGCTTTCTCCTTATCCATTAATAGAACGGCTGCACCACCATCACTCATTTGTGACGAATTCCCAGCTGTTACACTTCCCTTTACATTAAAAGCAGGTCTTAATTTTGCAAGTGTTTCCAGAGATGTTTCTAAACGAACACCTTCGTCCTTGGAAAAAGTAAAACTCTTTTCCTGTAGCTTGTTGTTTCCATCTACTTGACGAAGCACTACTTCTACCGGCACGATCTCATCATAAAATTTACCCTCTGCAATGGCAGCTCCTGCACGCTGATGACTCCGCACTGCAAAAGCATCTTGATCCTCACGACTAATGCCATACTTCACTGCTACCTGTTCTGCCGTATGTCCCATTCCCATGTAATATTCAGGAGCCTTTTCTACAAGCTTTACATTTGGACGAACATTATGACCAACCATTGGAACGAGACTCATCGATTCGATTCCACCAGCAATAATCGTATCAGCTGATCCGAGCATAATTCGCTCAGCCCCAAATGCAATACTTTGTAATCCTGATGAACAGTAACGATTAATCGTAATTCCTGGTACAGTATTAGGAAGACCAGCTAAGCCCGCTATATTTCGAGCTACGTTCAAGCCTTGTTCAGCTTCAGGCTGGGCACACCCAATTATTAAATCATCTATATTTCCTTCGTAATTATTCGCTCTCTTTAACGTTTCCTGTACTGCAATTGCTCCTAGATCATCTGGACGAACAGTTGCAAGTGATCCGCGCTTAGCTTTCCCAACCGGTGTTCTTGCTCCTGCAACGATAACCGCTTCTCTCAAAGATATTCCCTCCATTTCATTTAAAAGCGCAGGCGACATTTGGATGATGTTGGTTTTGACCTTCTCGTCTGACTGACGAGCATCCTATTGCCCCCAGGCAATACCATATTCTTAAACAATGAAAAGGTGGTTTTCATTTTATCCATTTAACATTGTTTAATCTCATGACGAGCCTTTCCCTTTAACTAGTAACCTTATCTTGGCATTTTCCTAGTAATCTATTAATTACGCAATGGCTTTCCTTTTAAGAGCATGTGTTGCATACGCTGCTGTGATTTTGGTTCACCTACTAGACTTAAGAAAGCTTCTCTTTCTAAATCTAATAAGTATTGCTCGTCAACTTCAGTCCCATATGCTACTTTTCCACCCGATAACACATATGCAAGCTTCTTCGCAATTTTCAAATCATGCTCTGAAATGTATCCTGAGTGGTGCATACCATGTGCACCAAGAAGAAGTGTAGCGTAACCAGTATCACCAGCAACTGGGACCTTTTTACGTTTTGGCGCTTGGTAGCCCTTTTCAGCTAGAGCTAATACAGCCCGTTTTGCATCATGTAATAAGTGATCACCATTTATGCTTATTCCATCATGGCTAGTTAAGAAGTTATTGGTTCTTGCTTCCTCAGCGGAAGTTGCAACCTTTGCCATCGCAATGGTTTCAAATACGTGCGCTGTAATTTTTCCTAAATCCTTCTCTACCCCATTAGGTAGTCCCTCGAGATGGTGAATGTATAGCTCCTTGTTTCCTCCACCACCAGGGATTAATCCAACACCTACTTCTACTAGACCCATATACGTTTCCATAGATGCTTGAATATGAGAGGTTGGTAAACATACCTCTGCACCCCCGCCAAGAGTCATTCCAAACGGTGCTGCTACCACTGGTTTTGGGCTATATTTAATATTCATCATAGCTTGCTGGAAGTGTCGAACCACCATTTCGATTTCAAAATAGTTATCATCTTGGGCTTCCATTAAGATCATCGCTAGGTTGGCACCAACGCAGAAGTTCTTGCCTTGGTTTCCGATTACTAACCCTTCGTAGTTACGGTCTACTTCTTCAATTGCAAAATTGATCATCTGAATGATATCTAGACCGATTGCATTATTTGGAGAATGGAATTCAAGACCTGCTACTCCGTCCCCTAAATCTATTAAGCTAGCTCCACTGTTTTTCTTAATAACGCCATTTCTTTCTTTTAAGCCTTTTAAATGAATCACTTTCGGATTCGTTTGAATCAGCTTGTAGCTACCATCTTGATAGTACGTTAAGCCAGCTTCATCTTTTTTGTAAAAAGTAGTGTGACCTGCTTCTAGCATTTCTGTAATCCACGCAGGAACCTGTAAGCCTTCTGAAACCATTTTCTTGACTGAGTTTTCTAACCCAATTGCATCCCAAAGCTCAAATGGTCCTCTTTCCCAGCCGAAGCCCCATTTCATGGCATTGTCAATCGCAACGATATCATCTGCAATGACTTTCACTAACGCAGCCGAGTAAATAAGTGATGGTGCTGTAATGTTCCATAATAGCTCCCCAGCACGATCATCTGCATATAGAAGCGCTTTTAATTTATCTGCCCCTTTAGCTTGTTTGCTTACTTCAATCGATGCTGCTTTCAACTTCTTTCTTTCTCGATACTCTAATGTTTCAGGGTCAATCTCTAAAATTTCTTTCCCTTGTTTTAAGAAAAAGCCCTGGCCTGATTTACTTCCTAACCATTTATTTTCAAGCATTTTTTTCATAAAGGCAGGAATTTCAAATACTTCTTTTTCTGCTCCTTCAACTTGCTCATATACGTTATTTGCAACGTGTACAAATGTGTCAAGACCTACAACATCTAGTGTACGGAATGTCGCACTTTTCGGACGACCAATTAATGGACCGGTCACGGAGTCAACCTCTCCAACGCTATATCCACCTTTTATCATTTCTCGGACGGTTACAAGTAAACCATAGGTCCCTATGCGGTTAGCGATAAAGTTTGGCGTATCCTTAGCTTCAACAACACCTTTACCTAATACATCTTCCCCATATGTTTTCATAAATGATAGTACTTCTGGGTCTGTGTCCTTTGTCGGTATGACTTCAAGAAGTTTTAAATATCGAGGTGGGTTAAAGAAATGCGTGCCTAAGAAATGCTTACGGAAATCGTCAGAACGTCCTTCTGCCATTGCCTCAATGGAAATACCAGATGTATTGGAACTAACAATTGTTCCAGGCTTCCTTACTTCATCAATCCGAGCAAATACTTGCTTTTTTATATTTAAGTTTTCTACAACTACTTCGATAATCCAGTCAACTTCACTAAGACGCTCCATGTCGTCTTCCATGTTACCCGCTTCAATAAGAGAGAGGTTTTCTTTTGATGCTAAAGGTGCAGGTTTTTGTTTTAACAGCTTTTGAATGGCTGTTTGACTTAGACGGTTACGAACTACCTTATCCTCTAATGTAAGCCCTTTCTTTTGTTCGTCTTCTGTAAGATCTCTTGGTACAATGTCTAGCAATAATGAAGGAATTCCAATGTTAGCTAAGTGTGCTGCAATACCAGAACCCATTACACCAGATCCTAAAACAGCTACTTTTCGTATACGTCGACTCAACAATACTCTCCCCTTTCAACTTTTGAATGAATACTCATTCATTTTTTGCTCAAAAAAATATAACTTCTTATAAATCAACTATAAGTCATTTTGGAAATTTTCGCAATATATAAACGAATGAACATTCTCATAAAATCTGTCATTTTTCGTTCTTAGTGGGAAAACCTAATTAATGGAGGTGATACATATGGCAAAGCATAAAAAGAACCCGTCCAAAGCTGGAGTAAGTGCCGCAAGTGTTAAGGGGGACGCAGGTCCAACAGTCGAAAGAGACGGTGGCGGCAAAAGAACGAGTCAAAACCAGCAATACAAAAAACCAAACATGGGATCAGAAGAATAGGAGAGATTTTGGTTAGACTTGGGGGCTTTGTGGTAGGACTGTGGCCCCCATGCTTTAATGGAAAGAATTTGGTATGGATTGTCTTTTTAAAATTTGCTGGAAAGTTTTGTTGAATGGTGTGGGATGATTTTATGAATTGAATACTTTAATAGTTTATTAGCAAATCTCACAAAAAATGTAAGAATAATAGAAAATAGCAAAACAGGTTTTCATTTTGTTTAAAAATACTTGAGATATTACACTTCTTTCTATCGGGATTTGTTACTATATCATTTCTATCAGCAACTTTATGAGATTTATCAGCAACATTACAAAATTTATCGTCAACTTTACTAGTTCTATCAGCGACTTTTTAATTTTATCAGCAACTCTAGTTCGATATCAGCAACTTTTAATGTTTATCAGCAACTCATGCTTCGATATCAGCAACTTTTAATGTTTATCAGCAACTCATGCTCGTTATCAGCACCTTTTAATGTTTATCAGCAACTCATGCTTCGATATCAGCAACTTTTAATGTTTATCAGCAACTCATGCTCGTTATCAACACCTTTTAATGTTTATAGCAACTCATGCTCGTTATCAGCATCAGCAACTTCTTCTATTCTATCAGCAAGTCTGAATCATTCGGTATTAATACTCTTCTTCAGGAAGCTCTATAATCGTAGGTACATAGGTGATCGGCATGTCCATGAAAAAACAAAAACGGAACCTCCTCTCGGTTCCGCTGTTGCAAGAATTATTTCTTTAAAATACCTTTGATTACAAACGCCACGTTTGCAGGTCTTTCAGCAAGTCTTCTCATGAAGTACCCATACCAGTCGTTTCCGTATGGAACATAAACGCGAATCGTATAGCCTTCTTTTGCCAGCTCAAGTTGTCTTTCTGGACGAATTCCGTATAGCATTTGGAATTCAAACTGGCTATTTGGAATGTTCAATTCTTTTACTAGTTCTTTCGTGTACTCGATCATCGCATCATCATGTGTCGCTACAGCTGTGTAGTTACCATTTACTAAGTGCATTTTAATAATCTTCTTAAAGTTTTCATCGACATCTTTCTTATCAGGAAATGCAACTTCAGGTGACTCTTTGTAAGCTCCCTTTACAAGACGTAAGTTTGGTTTATATTGATTCAAATCAGCTACATCGTCAGCAACTCGATATAAATAAGCTTGAAGCACTGTTCCGATATTATCGTATTCACTTCTTAGCTGTTTAAAAATCTCAATTGTTTTTCCGCAGCGAGAGTAATCTTCCATATCAATCGTCACGAATACTCCGTTCTCTTTTGCTGCTTCTAAGATGCGTCGCATATTGCGTAACACAACTTCGTCTGAAATATCTAATCCCATTGAAGTCATCTTTAGTGAAAGCTGTGAATCTAGCTTTTCACGTCCAATGGCTTTAATTGCTTCTATTGAATTATCTGCCATTTCGTTTGCTTCCTCTTCATTGTCAACAAACTCACCTAAATAATCAATGGTTACAACTAAACCTTTTCGATTAAGCTCTTTAATTGCATCAACTGCAAGTTTAATCGTTTCACCGGCAACAAAGCGTGCTGCCCCAAAACGAAGACCGTATTTTTTTGCTAGTTTAGTAAAAAATTTATTTTTCGATAAAAACAAGAAAAAGTTACGCATAAGTTGTTCCATTTCGACCCCTCCTGAAAACGCATACATAGTGGGCGTACCACTATATCCTATGTGCTAAACATGAATCTGTTATTAAGCCAAAATCATTTTATCATCTTTCCATTCAAATGGATACGAAAATTTTCAGGTTTTGTCGAAATTTGAATCACTTTATTACATGTATTTTTACACATTGTTGTCATATTTTAACAGACTTGAAATATTTGTCATCCAATTGACAGAATCATTAGACAAACAAACAGAAATTAGCTATGATTATACTAATTGTTAATGGAAACATTTAGGAAAATATTATCGTTTGGGGGTAGGAGGATGAAATTCATCTCAAAGTTTATACTCATAATTATTGGGTTTACCTTAATAAGTGCACTCCCTGCATTAGTAGTAAACGCCGTTCAAGTTTCGACAACAGATAAAGGAGTTGGGTCTATATTCAAGCCTTATTTTACGACTGTATATGATAATGTCGTATTGTTATTCCAACCTGAAAATTGGGTATATCAAGGATTTAGGAAAACCTATCCTCTCTTCCCCATGTTTTGGGATCGATATAGCTATTCTATGAAGGTCTTTGTACTTTCACTGATTATTGCATTAGCTCTTGCTTTCTTATTTATGATTACTATTCAATTAGCACCTAAAAAGGTTAGGAAACTATTAATCTCAGTTTTTACAATACTAGAGTCTTTACCGGATGTATTTATTATTATTAGCTTGCAGCTTCTAGTTATTTTATATTTCAAGAGAACAGGCGTGCTTCTCGCACAAGTTGCTGTCTTTCAGGAAGATATATATACACTACCTGTCGCCTGTTTAAGTATTATCCCTACCTTTTTGTTATTAAGAACGGTGTTATTTTTTATTCAAGAAGAAGAATCGAAGATGTATGTTGACCTAGCAAAAGTGAAGGGGTTATCAAATGTAAGAATATTGTTAATACATACTTTTCGTAACGTCCTTTACAGCTTATTTTATCGCTCAAAATTAATTTTTTCTTTCATGCTATCAAATTTATTTATCATTGAGGTTTTATTTAATATGGATGGTGCTTTGCAGTTTTTAACACGGGCGCGTGGTGCTGAGTTCATTATTGCTGCAACACTTATATTTATTCCGTTCTATTTATTCTTTTCGTTGACTGAGAAGTTTGTATTACAGTTTATTGGAGAAAGTGGGGAAGCAGCATGATCCACTATTTTATTAAAAAACCGAAATTCATCATCTCATTTTCTTTTATATTATTATTACTGCTTGCAAGCCTTGGCTATGAGTTTCTCTACGGTGGTTACATTTGGGAAAACGTAAGCCGAGAGGATGCCTCAGGAGCCTTAATAGGTCCTCCTTATACTCCTAGTCAAAATCCTCCATTTGGTACAGATAGGGTAAGTACACCTATCTTGGCAAAAATAATCCAAGGAGCAAAATATACGATTTTCACAGCCCTATTTATCAGTTTACTTCAAGTATGTATTGGATTTTTGGTTTCGATCTTCTTTTCAAGGCTTCCTAAACTGATTCAAAGAACATTTGAGGGAATCGTCGAATCAAGTCTATATATTCCGATTACAATTATTGCCTATATGGTGATTTTCCCCTTGCAATACTACTTAGATCCAAATGAAGATTTTGCTAATTTTTATAAACTATATGGATTACAAGTTTCAATCCTGACACTATTAGGTATTCCACAATTAGTGTTATTGTTTACAAAAGATATTCAACAGAATTTAAAAGAAGAGTATATACTAGCTTCCAAAACATTAGGAGCTCAGGGATTTAGATTATTCCGGACACATATTATTCCTTATATGATTCCACGATTAATCTTACAATTCTCGCAACGCACAGTTGAAGTATTAATTCTCCTTGCCCATCTCGGGTTTCTAGCTGTTTTTCTTGGGGGATATGTAATGAAGGAAGTGTATGATGGAGAGATGCAAGCGTTCTCGCTTTCCAATGAGTGGGCTGGTGAGATTGGCAAAAGCTTTAGAGACTTAATGCTTACTCCGTGGATTATCTATTTTCCATTAATGTTCTTCGCTCTTACCGTCATGTCATTTAATATGATTACGACGAGTATTCGGGAATACATCCAATCTCCTTCAATCATGAAGAAGAAGAACAGGAATGGCGTACATTCACAACATTCAGACTATCATTCAGTAAGTGAGGAAGAAGAGTTTACTTTTATTGAAAAGAAGACAGCCAATTTGAACAAAAGGCGCAAGCGCCCTGTTTAGCCTATGGTAGAGCAAATGTTCTATCATGAAAAAAAGGTTTTCCCTTTTACTCATGACAGGTTATTTGACCAAGGAAAAAGTGATTTTTCTTTTCCCTCTAGTAGGTTGAAATGGCAAAGATCGTCGCCACTTCATCTTGGCTGGGTGCTGAAGCTGGATTTAGCTGTAACATTGTATAAACTAAACACCAGAAACTTTCTTAACTTATTAGAAAGACTAGGCAATCGCCTAGTTTTTTTCAGTAGGAAAGGTAAAAGAGGTGTTTCTTATTGAAACACCTCTTTTCTTTAATTATACTTGTTCATGCTCCTTTACATAACGATTCCATTCATGTTCACGGCACTCTGTACTACATGAACGCTTATGTTCATGTTCACACTCTTCGCACATTAAAAGATGTTTATTACACTCTGGGTTTCCACACTTCACATAACGTTCCTCTGGTTCGCCGCAGTAGTAGCATTCCCCTACTACATTGGCTTCTTCTGTCCGATTAACCGGTACGGAGATTCTATCATCAAAAACATAACATTTTCCGTCCCATAATCGTCCTTGTACTTCTGGGTCATAGCCATAGGAGATGATACCTCCTTCTAACTGAGATACATCTTTGAAGCCTTCCTTTACTAGAAAACCGGAAAATTTCTCACATCGAATACCACCTGTACAGTAGGTTAATACCTTTTTATCTTTATATTCATTAAAGTTTTCTTTAATCCAGTTTGGAAGCTCACGAAATGACTCAATATCTGGTCGGATCGCATTTTTAAAATGACCTAAATCGTATTCATACGTATTACGAGCATCAAGGATGACCACATCTTCTTGTTGCATCGCTTCATAAAATTCCTTCGGAGATAGATGTTTTCCAGTTGTTTGATTTGGATTTAAATCTTCCTCTAGGCTAAGGTTAACAATTTCTGGTTTTACCTTTATTTTTAGCTTTCTAAAAGCATGTTTTTCCGACTTTTCCACCTTAAAAACGGTATCAGAAAAACGAGGATCTTTTCTCATAGCTTCCATATATTCTTCGGTTTGTTCGACAGTACCGGATACTGTTCCGTTAATCCCTTCATGAGCAACAAAAATTCTACCCATTAGGCCTATACGTTCACATAACTCACGATGCTCCATCATGAATGCCTCAGGGTCTTCTATCGGAACGTATTTATAATAAAGTAATACTTGGTAATTCATATTCATCATCCTTCTATAGATTTTAGAAAGCTTGCGTAAAAGTTTAACGCTAGCGTTTGGTTTTTTTGTATAAAATAATTCTTTTATAAAAAAACAAAAAAGTGTACACAACTAGTATACACTTTTACCCACTATTTTTTCATTCGGTGTGCTTCATTTAATTCTTTGATTTCATTTATTACTTGCTTCATACTTTCTTTGCCGTCAGGGTATGTTTCATTCCAGTGCTTTGCTAGAGGGGGCATGGATTTAGCAATATGCGTATATAATGCCCACATCTGTACTTTTTCCTTTAGCTCCTCGCTGGTATCTCCTAGGAGCAATTCTGTATACTTTTCAATTAGACCCTCAAATTGTTCGTTGAGCTTTTCCATTACTTATTTCATCTCCTCCTGTCCAGTTCACATTACACGTTTCTGGACATGTCGTACATGAATCGGTAACTTTAGGCAGGCGATTATAAAAACAACACGTTTTTCTAACACGAAGACTCTGATTTTTTTGTGGGATATACCTTTTCTCCGTATAAAATTTTCCAATTGGATTATACGTATTACCTTCTCCGAACAAGCTTCCGTCCGCATGTAAAAGAAATTGAAAATCATCTACAATATCACGATTTTCTGGATAGTCTTCCATCATTTTTTCATAAATCCAAAAGATGTATACAGCTGTATTTTCCCATAGAACTTGCCTTGAAACCTTCGCAGGCTTTGCCAGCATCTTAATGACTTTATTAAGATGTTTTTCAAATAGATCTTTAACTGCTTGCTCTCTCCATTCATTTCTATTTGATCCTGGTGTAGATATAGAAATTGACTGAAGATATAGCTTAGGAAGCCATACTCCCTCTAAATCATCAGTTTGTACACCTGTCTCTTCAATCTTGATTGGAAGCGCTTTGTTCCAGACACTTAAGGCATAAAAGAAAGGAACTGTAACCATATAGCCATATCGCTTCATAAATTGAGAGGCAAGTACATACTTTTCAGAAACGCCATATTTTCCAGCTAAAAGTTGAAAGATTGCATCAAGTCTATCAAAATTCAATAGCTCATTACACTGAAACGATAATCCATTGGAAAATGTCTGTGTTGTCACTCGATAATTCTCAACTAAAACCTGTAATTCATCGCACTGAAGCTGTTGCTTTCGTACCATGAGCCTCACCTATTCTAGGTAAAATACATCTACCTTTTCCATGTGGAATACATAGTGGTGTCCCAAATATTGGATCCTGGGTGACATCGCAATGTACCTCAAACACATCTCTTACTAGGTCACAGTTGATCACATCTTCTGGTTTCCCTTGATCATATATCGCTTGATCTTTAATAGCCACTAAATGATGAGCATAACGGCAAGCAAGATTAAGATCATGGAGAACCATGATTACCGTTCTTTTTTCTTGTTCATTTAATTCAAATAATAAATCTAAAATTTCTATTTGATGTGTCATATCTAAATAAGTAGTAGGTTCATCTAGAAGGATAATATCAGTCTCCTGTGCAAGAGTCATTGCAATCCAAGCACGTTGACGTTGGCCACCTGATAATGAGTCAACTGGTCTATCCGCAAACTCTGACATCCTTGTAGCATCGAGCGCTTTCTTAACAGCGTTCTCATCCTCTTCTGACCATTGCTTTAACCAGTTTTGGTACGGATATCGTCCTTGTTTAACAAGTTGAAGCACGGTTAACCCCTCTGGAGCAACTGGTCCTTGCGGAAGAATAGCTAACTGCTTTGCTACGTCTTTTGTAGGTAATTTAGCAATCGTTTTTCCTTCTAACAGGATCGAACCTTCCTTTGGCTTTAATAGTCGAGCTAATGAGCGAAGAAGTGTTGACTTTCCGCATCCATTCCCGCCAATAAACACCGTAATCTCGCCTTTTGGAATATCTAAATTTAATTTATCTATAATGATGCTATCACCATAAGATAGGGTTAATGATTCAGTATTTAATGCGTTCATTTTCCCACTCCTTTAAAAGCTCGTTTTGCTTATATCTAAATCTTTCTTCATTCACTACTTGAAAATGAATCTCATCTTTCTATATATAGTCTATTTTACATTGATTATGCTGTCAATGACTTTGAAAATCATTTTCAATTATTTCTTTTTCCATTTCAGAACAAAAGGCGCAAGCGGGTTGGGCGCTGTAGCCTGATAAGATGTGCACGCCATATTACTCACAAGAAAAGCTTTTATCATTTCCTATACAAGAACAAAAAAAGCCTTTCCCTCGCAGCTACTATGACGAAAGAAAAGCTTTGGCTGTTTATAAATTTCGATTTTTATATAATAAGTAAATAAAAAATGGAGCTCCAATCCCAGCAGTAAATACTCCAGCAGGAATATCTAGCGGAAGGAACGCAGTTCTTGCAATAACGTCTGCTACTAAGACAAGTATTCCACCAATTAATGCAGAAACAGGTACTAGCCCTTGAACGGAACGTCCAATTAGCTTTCTTGCGATGTGAGGAGCAATTAATCCAACAAATCCAATTCCACCAGCAAATGCCACAGCAGACCCAGCTAATGCTACACTAATGAAGAGTAAGAAGAAACGATATAACTGGACTTTTACTCCTAGTCCTGATGCAACATCATCCCCTAATTCTTTTACATTGATTGTCCTAGAAAATAACAGAGCTAATGGTAGAAATATGACAACCCACACAAGCATTGAATACACATCTTGCCAATTGGCTCCGTAAATACTTCCTGTTAGCCAAAGATATGCTTTCGTTGCTGAAGCAATTTCGCTTAGTACAATCATCATCGTTGTTAAAGCATTCATTGCTGCTGCTACCCCAATCCCAATTAATATTAGCCTAATTGGGGTAATACCGTTTTTCCAAGAAAGCAAATAAATAACGATTGAAACTAAACCTGCTCCAAGGATAGCAGCTAAAGGTAGCCACTTTATACTGACTACACCTGAAAGAGTCACAATAAAAGTAATCGCTCCTACTGATGCACCGCCTGTAATTCCAATGATGTCTGGAGAAGCTAGTGGATTGCGCACAATTCCTTGAAGTATTAAGCCCGAGACGGCTAAAGCTGCCCCTACAAGCAATGACAATAATGCCCTTGGTAACCTTAAAGTATTGATTGTAAAATCATGTTCACCTGTTCCAAATCCTAAAAGCTGTTGTATGACAACAAACGGAGAAATAACAGTGCTTCCTATCGACAAACCTACTATAAATAATAGTGATGAGAAGAACAATAAAATGAATGAAATGATTACCGTTTTCTTATGTAAATGAAATGAGACTGATCCTGATTTATTTCGTACCGAAAAGAAATTACCCATCTTTCGTTAACCCCCTACGTGCTATATAAATGAAAAATGGAGTTCCGATAAAAGCTGTCATAACACCAATAGGCATTTCTTGGGGCATAATCACAAACCTAGCTACCACATCAGCAAGAAGTAGCAAACTTGCCCCTACTAATGCACATTGAGGTATAATCCATCTATAATCAATCCCAACAAGACCTCGAACAATATGTGGTACGATTAAACCAATAAAACCAATTGCACCACTGATTGCAACAGAGCCACCAGCTAAAAATACGACAACAATACCAATCATCAATTTTGTTAATACCGTACGCTGACCTAAACTCTTAGCAACATCTTCACCTGAAATCAGAATATTAACTGATCTTCCTAAAAGCATTGCTATAATCCATCCTACTATGATAAAGGGTAGTATTGGAATTATCATATCTAAGGATCTACCAGACACAGAGCCTGCTAACCAAAAAATGACACTTTGTAAGTTCTGTTCACTTATAACAAGCATTCCTTGAGTAAAAGAAACAAACAAAGCTGTTATGGCAGCACCCGCTAACACAATTTTGATTGGCGTTATCCCATCTCTTCCTAGTGAGCCTAGAAAATAAACCATTGCTCCAGCTACCGCTGCCCCTAAAAATCCTACCCACATATATTGAGATAATGAGGTTAATGAAAGAAATGTAACGGAGAATACAATAAAAAAGAGTGCACCAGCATTAATCCCAAATATATCGGGAGCTGCCAGTGGGTTTTTCGTCAGTGCTTGCATTAATGCTCCTGCTATAGCAAGGCTAGCACCAACAACAGTAGCTATTATCGCTCTAGATAACCTCGTAGTTGTAATAATGATATGTTCAGTAATGGACTCGTCATAATGGAAAAATGCGTCCATTACCGAATTCAATGGGATATAGTATTGGCCAAGAGTAATGCTTAAAGAGAAAGCAAATATAAAAAGAATAATACTGAAAAGTAAAGATATTCCTTTAGGAATCCTTAAATATAAAGGTTTCATTATATCCCTCACAAGTTACAAGATTCGTTTTTCAGTAAATAAGAATAGGAGAGTTGAAATACCCCTCTCCCATTCTTGATTAATTATACCCTTCTATTTTTCCAATTCCAATCTTTCATAGATATCATCTAGCATAAGATTTGCTGCGATTATACCGCCAGCCATGTTCCAAGTTACTTCATCTACTAAATATACTTGATTATTTTTTACAGCTGTTAGGTTTGCCCATAATGGATGAGCTGTCCATTCTTCAAATGTTTTTTGTACAGCAGGATCATCCTCATTAAAGATATAGAAAACATCTGCTTCCATTTCTGGAATGCTTTCATGAGTTGTTAATTGAACTCCCCATTCTGTACTCTGTTGGTTTTCAGGTCTTGTAAAGCCTAATTCATTTAAAATTGAACCCGCAAATCCTGTAAAGTAAATACGTGCATGATCAGCTCTGAAATTTAAAATTGAAACATTTAACGGCCACTGATCTCCTAATTTAGCTTGAACCTTTGATTGGAAATCAGCTACGCGATTTTCCCAATCAGCTAGTAGGGTGGATGCTTCTTCTTCCATATTCATAGCTTGCCCCATTAATTCAACTGTCCCTTTGAATTCAAACACTGTTTCATGCGCTACAGTTGGTGCAATCTCAGCTAGTTGTGTATAAATTTCTTCGTGACGTAATTTTGATGCAATAATTAAATCTGGCTTTAGCTTTGCAATTTCTTCTAGGTTTGGTTGTGTTTCTTGCCCTACCACTTGCACGCCTTCCAAATCTGCTTTTAGATATTCATAAAAAGGTTGTTGTACCCAAGATTCAACAGCTCCAACAGGTTTTACACCTAATGCCACAGCAGCATCTGTTGCCCCTTGATATAAAGTTACAATTTTAACAGGGTTGCCTTCAATTGTTGTTGTGCCTAGAGCATGTGTAATTTCTCTTGATTCACTTGTTTCCTCTGAAGCGGTTTCTTTATTTGTTTCCTCAGCTTTGTCATCTGCTTCTTGATTTCCACAAGCAGATAAAACTAACACAAAAGCCAGTAAAATAGACAGGAAAGATATCTTTTGTTTACTTAATGAATATGTAATGCTTGACATAATTTTTGCTCCCCCTTGAAGGTAGTAATGTTCTTATATAATGATTATGATAATCATTATCAACAATATGGATTATATAACTAATCGATTTTAATATCAATACTAAAATTTATATTTCATCAATTAGTTGGAATTGATAATCATTATCAGTTGTATTATAAAACATGTGATACTTTATATCAATAGTACGATAATCTTTTGAACTAAGAGCCAAGGTAAACCAGCCTTAGCCCTTTCAGTTCTTGATTCAAGATGGTTGTTTTTGTACCTGATTATCCCGTTTAAACAAAACAATGACTATCGATACGAATACTGCAACAGAAAAATAGGTGATCCAAGGTAAATATGTCTGTATTCCGACATTTAATAATCTCGATCCACTAAAATTTCCAATTCCTTCTCCTAATCCAAATACGAAGTTCGCTAGCCCAAAGTAAGTGCCAATTAATTCAGCAGAACCAAGCCTTGTGATGGTGATGTCTATGGTTGGCATAAGTATCATTTCACCCATAATAAAAATCATTCCACATATTACAAGTATTAAAAAGTGATTGGCAAAATAAAGAGAGCTTATGCCTAAGCCAATAAAAAACGTCCCAAGAGCAAGGCTATTCATCGGCTTAATTCTACGGATGATTTTATTTGTTATGATTGTCTGAAACATTACAATTAGAATACTATTGAATGTCCAAACAAGAGAGACTGCAGCAGGGTTTTCCATAAACGATTCTGCTCTTAACGGAAGTGCTAATGCGAATTGAGCATACAGTCCCCCGGGTTGGCCCCCTTATTTAGGACACTTACTTTAAATATCTCTTTTTATCTTAGTTTTTCATTTTTTCTTATAAAGAGGAAATTGCCCCCACTATTTTACTCT
>NZ_JBHUEM010000023.1:0-52813 GCF_042680805.1 Bacillus salitolerans
GAGGTAAGTAAAAAGGAAGTACAGGTAAGTAAAAGGAGAAACGAGGTAAGTAAAAAGCAAAATGAGATAAGTAAACAAGCAAAACGAGGTAAAGTCATAAGCTAAATAGATGAATAAAGTTGGTAATAAAAAGTGTAATTTTTTCCAAAGAAAAAACACACCTTCATTTGTACGTATTAACTGCCTCCTAGCAATACATGTTACTCATGCATACAACGTGGGAAAAGAACCATACTAATTTTGACGAAAAATAAATGGAGGTTGACGTACATATGGAATTCCAACCACGTAATTCAACTGAGGCAGCGTTACACGACTATAAGGTGGGTCTTGGTACCTTTACTCAGAAAATGCCAGATATTGCTCATCATTATAATGCTTTTACAGAAGCGTGCTTTAAGGCGGGAACTCTTGATCAAAAGCAAAAGCAGCTTATCGCTCTTGGAATCAGTTTATATTCACAAGACGAATATTGCATTATCTATCATACAAAAGGATGCTTAGATCAAGGGGCTTCAGAAGAAGAGATATTAGAAGCAGTTGGGGTTGCTGCAGCATTTGGTGGTGGTGCCGCAATGAGTCAGGCAGTTACACTTGTTCAAGAATGTATGACAGAACTCAATGAAATGACGCAATAAGTAAAAGACTCTTCGGGGTCTTTTTCATTTTGTTTATACATGCTGGGTCGATAGTAGAACCCTGCCTATTAGTCAGGATGAATTGACAATGATCTATTCAAGGTCATTTTTTCATGAAGATATACTAAATTGAAGATCTCGGGCGCTCCAGTTCAAACAAGCCTAATCGTAGACAACTTAGTTATTCCATAGAAAAAGGAGGATTCATAAAGGAATAAAAGATATTGATCCGTTGCCTTCAATCAAGGCTGAAATCCCCGTAATATAAGGTGAGAGTTGATTTGTAGGGAGTATGGAATGTTGTTAGAATAGTAGTTGTAATTAGATTTCAGAAAAATAAAATAATTTTCGAAAGGGTTGATTGATTATTAATTATTTACAACTGAACTATACATCCGGGATGGAGAGAGCGATGCACCATTCACATGGAATTGGATATGAGGAGTATAGTCGTAAGTTGGATAGTCGGTTAAAGGTTGAGCAAAAACGACAGCAGGAATATGAATTAAGTAGGCAAATGATTTCAAATATTGAGCGCAAAAGCTTTTATCATAACTAGCAACGAACCAGCCCTATAAGGCTGGTTTTTAGTTTAAAATTAAGTAAGTTTAAGTTATCTAGTGTTTAGTTTATACAATCTTACTGCTAAACCCAGCTCCAGCGCCCAGCCAAGATGAAATGGCGACGATCTTGCCATTTTCATCCTAAACGAGGTCAAATAACCTGTCATGAATAAAAGGGAAAACCACCCTTTTTTCATGACAGAAAATTTGCTCTGCCTTTGGCTAAAAGGGGCGCGTGCGTCTTTTGTTCGGATATACAAGTATGGCAAAGCTTTTTATGGCAAAGAATATAATGACACGATCATCACTGGTAATATTTCCCTTATCAATGGTTAAACAAATGTTTGTTTAAACCGTTTTGTAGAAAAGGCTTAGTAGTTGAAATTTGTTTGCAAGTTATACATAATGAAAAAGTTATGAGTTCTAAAAAAAAGCTCGGAAACATTGTTTTTCTTCACTTTATCTTACATTTCTTGAAATTTGATATTATTTTTTAAATAGTATAAGATTAGAATGAGAATAAAGTGAGAATGAACCATTTATTCGTGTAAAAAGACACAATTATTGTTTAAATAATGGAGGTAAAGTTTATGGGTTCTACTTTAACAATTAAAGATCTTCACGTTTCTATTGATGGGAAAGAAATTTTAAAGGGTGTGAATCTTGAGATTAAAGGTGGAGAGATTCATGCTGTTATGGGACCAAATGGTACTGGTAAGTCTACCTTATCATCTGCTATTATGGGTCATCCTAAATATGAAGTAACATCTGGAAGCATCACGTTTGATGGTGAAGATGTATTAGAAATGGAAGTAGATGAGCGAGCACGTGTTGGGCTATTTTTAGCGATGCAATATCCAAGTGAGATTAGTGGGGTTACAAATGCTGACTTCTTACGTTCAGCGATTAACTCTCGCAGAGAAGAAGGCGATGAAATCTCATTAATGAAATTTATTCGTTTAATGGATAAGAATATGGAATTTTTAGAAATGGATCCAAATATGGCACAGCGTTACCTAAATGAAGGTTTCTCTGGTGGTGAAAAGAAGCGTAATGAAATTCTTCAGTTAATGATGATTCAGCCAAAAATTGCTATATTAGATGAAATTGACTCAGGTTTAGATATTGATGCACTTAAAGTTGTGTCTAAAGGGATTAACCAAATGCGCGGAGAAGATTTTGGCTGTCTAATCATCACTCACTATCAGCGCCTATTAAACTACATTACTCCTGATAAGGTACATGTTATGATGCAAGGGCGCGTAGTGAAATCAGGTGGACCTGAATTAGCTCAGCGTCTTGAAGCAGAAGGGTATGACTGGATTAAGCAAGAGTTAGGTATTGAAGACGAAACAGTAGAAGCGTAAGCGGTTAGGAGGATTATTATGACGTTAGAGACGAAACTTCCGTTTGATCAAGAGTATATCCGTAACTACTCTAAAGAGTTAGGGGAACCAGGATGGCTGTTAGATCTTCGCTTACAAGCTTTTTCACTGTTCGAAGGTCTTGAACTACCAAAGCCAGATAAAACAAAAATTGATAATTGGAATTTTACATCTTTTAAGAACCACGTGGTAAAAGGTGAAAGCATCCAATCGATCGATGCACTACCCGAACATGTAAAAACACTTGTTGACTTAGATAATCAAAAACAAAATATCCTTGTTCAACTTGATCAAGGAACAGCATTTACATCTATCCAAGATGAACTGAAAAGTAAAGGTGTTATTTTTACAGATATACACACAGCAGCTCGTGAGCATAGTGACTTATTACAAAAGTATTTTATGAAGGATGCAGTAAAGGTTGATGAGCATAAGCTAACAGCTCTTCACGCGGCATTTGTAAACGGAGGAGCATTTGTATACGTACCAAAGAACGTAGAAGTAGAAGTGCCACTCCAAGCGATCTATGTACAAAATAATAGTGAAGCTAGTATGTTCAATCACGTTATTATAGTGGCTGAGGATAATAGTGCCGTAACATATGTTGAGAATTATATTTCATCATCCTCTTCAAGTGACGCACTTGTGAACATCGTTACTGAAGTAATGGTAGGGACGAATGCTAAGGTTACATTCGGTGCTGTTGATAACCTTGCCGCTGGAATTACAACCTACGTGAATCGCCGCGGAATGGTTGGTCGTGACGGTAAGCTTGAATGGGCATTAGGCTTGATGAATGATGGAAATACCATCTCAGAAAATATCACTCATTTAGTTGGTGATGGTTCATATGGTGACACGAAAACTGTTACAGTTGGACGCGGAGAACAAAAGCAGAACTTTACAACAAGTGTCATTCACCACGGTAAGCATTCCGAAGGGTATATCTTAAAGCACGGTGTAATGAAGGAAAGTGCTTCTTCCATTTTCAACGGGATTGGAAAAATTGAGCATGGTGCAACAAAGGCAAATGCAGAACAAACTTCTCGAGTTCTTATGTTAAGTGAGAAAGCAAGAGGGGACGCTAACCCAATATTATTGATTGATGAAGATGATGTAACGGCAGGTCACGCAGCTTCAGTAGGTCGTGTGGATCCTCTTCAACTTTATTACTTAATGAGCAGAGGAATTCCACAGGTTGAAGCAGAGCGTCTTGTTATTCATGGATTCTTAGCACCAGTTGTAAATGAGCTACCAATTGAGGGTGTTAAAAAGCAGCTTGTTGAGGTTATTGAAAGGAAAGTACGATAATGGATATCCGGGATATTCGCAAGCAATTTCCGATTTTGGACCAGCAAGTTAACGGTAAAAAGCTTGTTTACCTTGATAGTGCGGCAACTTCGCAAAAGCCTATTCGCGTGATTGAAATATTAGAAAAGTACTACAGAGAGTACAATTCAAATGTTCATAGAGGCGTTCACTCACTTGGAACAAAAGCAACGGATGGCTATGAAGGAGCAAGAGAAAAGGTAAGAAAATTTATCAATGCAAAGTCAACAGAAGAAATTATTTTCACACGTGGGACAACAACAGCACTTAATACGGTAGCGATGAGCTATGGTCGTGAAAACCTAACAGCAGGTGATGAAATCGTTATTACCTATATGGAGCACCATAGTAACATTATTCCTTGGCAGCAAGTAGCCAAAAAGACGGGTGCCACATTAAAATACCTGCCACTACAAGAAGATGGCTCTATCTCACTTGAAGAAGCGAGAAAAACAATTACTTCAAATACGAAGATTGTTTCTATAATGTATATTTCCAATGTACTTGGTGTGATAAACCCAATCAAAGAGCTGTCCAAAATCGCACATGAAAATGGAGCAATTATGGTTGTGGATGGGGCACAAGCAACACCGCACATGAAAGTGGACGTACAAGATCTTGACTGCGACTTCTTCGCTTTTTCAGCACATAAAATGTGTGGCCCGACTGGGATTGGGGTTCTATACGGAAAGAAAACACACCTTGAAAACATGGAGCCAGTTGAATTCGGTGGAGAGATGATCGACTTTGTTCAGCTTCAAGAATCAACTTGGAAAGAGCTACCTTGGAAGTTTGAAGCAGGAACTCCAATTATTGCAGGAGCCATAGGCCTTGGAGCAGCCATTGATTTTCTTGAAGAAATTGGTTTAGACAATATTGATGCACACGATCAGAAACTAGCAAAATATGCCTCTGAACGTTTGTCAGAAATTGAAGGACTCACAATTTACGGACCTAAGGAAAGAACGGGTCTTGTTACCTTTACGATTGATGATGTGCATCCGCACGATGTGGCAACGGTACTAGATGCGGATGGAATTGCAGTTAGAGCAGGTCATCATTGTGCACAGCCCCTAATGAAGTGGTTAAAGGTTTCGGCAACAGCAAGAGCTAGCTTTTATTTATATAATACTGAAGAAGATATTGACTTGCTTGTTCAGGGGTTAATTAAAACAAAGGAGTATTTTAGCAATGTCTTTTAATAACCTAGATACTCTTTATCGCCAGGTAATTATGGATCATTATAAAAACCCACGAAATAAAGGAGCATTAGAGGATGGAAACATATCGATTGATATGAATAATCCAACCTGTGGTGACCGTATTCAGCTTCAAATGAAAGTTGAGGGTGGTAAAGTAACAGATGTTAAATTTGATGGAGAAGGATGCTCGATCTCTATGTCATCAGCATCTATGATGACACAAGCGATAAAAGGGCAAACTATTGAGAATGCACTGGAACTTTCAAAGATTTTTTCTGATATAATGCAAAATAAGGACTATGATGATTCAATCGATTTAGGGGATATTGAGGCTTTACAAGGAGTTTCAAAATTTCCAGCTCGAATCAAATGTGCCACATTAGCTTGGAAGGCAATGGAAAAAGGAATTAATAGTCAAGAACAATAACTACGTATTGTTTAGCTAAAGCACCTAGCTGCCTTAAGTCAAAATATCTTGGAATAGAGAAAGTATACAACCACTTTTTCATCCAAAACAATTTGTCCTTTATTAGGCTAGTCGGTACTTTCGCTATTCGATTTCGAATGGAGGGAACGATAAATGGCTAAAAAAGCACCTGAGATCGGTGATTACAAATATGGTTTTGCAGATAAGGACGTTTCCATTTTCCGCTCAAAACGAGGTTTGACTAAAGAAATCGTTGAAGAAATTTCTCGTATGAAGAAGGAACCACAATGGATGTTAGACTTCCGTTTAAAGTCGTTAGAGCAATTTTACAAAATGCCAATGCCTCAATGGGGCGGAGATATGGCAAGCTTAAACTTCGAAGAAATCACATACTATGTAAAGCCATCAGAAAAGTCTGAGCGTTCATGGGATGAGGTTCCTGAAGAAATTAAAGCAACATTTGATAAATTAGGTATTCCTGAAGCAGAACAAAAGTATTTGGCAGGTGTATCTGCTCAGTATGAATCAGAGGTTGTTTATCACAATATGCAAGAAGATCTTGAAAATCAAGGTATTGTTTTCAAGGATACAGATACAGCGCTTAAAGAAAATGAAGATCTTTTCCGTGAGCATTTCGGAAAGGTTGTTCCTCCGGCAGATAATAAGTTCTCTGCACTAAACTCGGCTGTTTGGTCTGGTGGATCTTTTATCTACGTACCAAAAGGAATTAAGGTAGATACACCACTGCAAGCTTATTTCCGAATTAACTCTGAAAATATGGGTCAATTTGAACGTACACTTATTATTGTTGACGAAGGGGCACACGTACACTATGTAGAAGGCTGTACTGCACCTGTTTATACGACAAACTCACTTCACAGCGCGGTAGTAGAAATCATAATTAAAAAAGATGCTTATTGCCGTTATACAACGATTCAGAACTGGGCTAACAATGTGTATAACCTTGTTACGAAACGTGCGGTTTGTGAAGCAAATGCAACAATGGAATGGATCGATGGAAATATCGGTTCAAAATTAACAATGAAATACCCGGCAGTTATATTAAAAGGTGAAGGTGCTCGTGGTATGACTTTATCCATTGCACTTGCTGGAAAGGGCCAACACCAAGACGCTGGTGCAAAAATGCTTCACTTAGCACCAAACACATCGTCTACAATTGTTTCGAAGTCTATCTCGAAGCAAGGTGGAAAAGTAACGTATCGAGGAATTGTTCACTTTGGACGTAATGCAGATGGCGCTCGTTCTAACATTGAGTGTGATACTCTAATCATGGATAATGAGTCTACGTCAGATACAATTCCGTACAATGAAATTCTAAATGACAATATTTCATTAGAGCACGAAGCAAAAGTATCAAAAGTATCAGAAGAACAACTATTCTACTTAATGAGTCGTGGTATTTCAGAGCAAGAAGCAACAGAAATGATCGTAATGGGCTTTATTGAGCCATTTACGAAAGAGCTTCCAATGGAATATGCAGTTGAAATGAACCGTCTTATCAAGTTCGAAATGGAAGGTTCCATCGGTTAATCATCAAACTCACCCCTTACGGGTGAGTTTTTTGTTTTATCGAAAAGACAAGCAACATACAATTTACTACCGAGACTAAAATGTAGGAGGTTAAGAATTTGCATTCATTAAAGCTAATTCGCTGGGTAGTAGGTTATGTATTTTTTGTTTCTGGGGTTTTAAAGATTGTGACTCCTGGGGCAGCTGGTGTGTTCAGTGGATATGGTATTCCATATCCAGGTGAAACTGTGTTAGTTGTGGGGATTATTGAATTACTATGTGGACTCTTTTTATTTCTAGATTATGAAGTTCGGAAGGTTACCATTCCGTTACTGGTTATTATGGTTGGGGCTCTTCTTATAACCAAAGTACCATTACTGTCAACAGAAGGGCTACCTACCTTCCTCTTTCAATCTAAGTTAGATATTGTGATGGTTGTTTTGCTTTCCATCTTATATAAAAGATAAAAAAGGGATATCCTACTTTTTTCATCCTTCCATAAGAGGATACAAAAGTAGTGGATATCCTTTTCTTGCCTAGTTTTCTTGGGATAAAGTATGATGAAAAGAAAGATTACATATTAGGAGTTATTGACATGATCTATATTGGTGTTACAGGGTGGGGAGATCACGATACCTTATATCAACCTCCTATCTCACCTAGGGAAAAATTATCAGTGTACGCAAGCCACTTTCCAATTGTCGAAGTAGATGCTGCTTTTTATGCCATTCAGCCTAAATCAAATGTGGAAAAATGGGTAAAGGATACACCTGAATCATTTAAATTTATCGTGAAAGCCTATCAAGGGATGACGAAACATATGAGAGCGGATATTCCCTTTGAAACAACAGACGAGATGTTTGAAGCTTTTCTTGATTCAACAACGACGTATGAAAAGTATGGAAAGCTAGGAATGGTTTTGTTTCAGTTTCCGCCGTGGTTTGACTGTACAAAGGAAAATGTACAATATTTAAGGTATTGTAAGCAACAAATGGGAAATATGCCATGTGCTTTAGAGTTTCGAAACTCTTCCTGGTTCTCGGATGTATATCGAAATAAAACGATTCAATATATGAAGGATGAAGGTTGGATACATAGCATTTGTGATGAACCTCAAGTAGGAACAGGTTCTATTCCAACCGTCCTTGAAGTAACGTCAAATCAAACATTAGTTCGTTTTCACGGTCGTAATGTTCATGGTTGGACAAAACCGAAGGAAGGAAATTGGAGAGAAGTTCGATATCTTTATCGTTATAATAAACAGGAGCTTGAGGAATGGGTGTCTCGTCTAAAGAAACTTGAGAGAAAAAATGACAATCTATTTGTTTTATTTAATAATAATTCTGGCGGAGATGCAGCGGACAATGCAAAGGAATTAATAGATATGCTAGAACTTGAGTATAAAGGTCTAGCACCGCGCCAATTGGATCTATTTTAGGAAGGATATTTACATGGAGTGGATTTTGATTTTCTTAGTAGGAATTTTGGCAGGAACATTGGGGAGCTTACTTGGTCTAGGTGGTGGCATCATTGTCGTTCCTGCTTTACTTTTTTTGGGGACAATAGAATTTATGGACATTTCCCCGCAAGTTGCAGTGGGAACGTCCTTACTATCAATCATTGCAACAGGAATGGCGTCAACGATTGCGTATGTCAAAAAAGGCTTAGTTGACTTGAAAAGTGGTTTTATATTCTTTATTGGAAGTGGACCAGGTGGAATTGTTGGTGCCTACGCAAATGGATATTTACATACGTCGAGCTTTTCATTGTATTTCGGATTATTTATTCTATTTATTTCATTTGTCATATTTATTAGAGACAAATTGCCACCAATAAAACCATCAGGAATCATGTTCACTTATATAGACATGGATGGCAGACAGCACGAATATGGATACCAGCTAGTAGTAGCACTCTCCATTTCATTTGTAGTCGGTTTTTTATCGGGGTTATTCGGAATTGGTGGAGGAGCGCTTATGGTTCCAGTTATGTTACTATTCTTTCGTTTTCCTGTCCATGTTGCAGTCGCTACTTCAATGTTCATGATCTTGCTATCGTCCATTACAAGTTCAATCACTCACTACTATCTTGGGAACATAGAATGGCTGTTAGTCATCCTGCTCGTACCGGGAGCATGGATTGGAGCTAATCTTGGTTCCTATATAAATACAAAGCTAATGCCTCAAACAATTATGTGGATATTACGAATTTTTCTATTAGTACTAGGCTTACGATTAATTTATGAAGGAATATTAGGATATTGAGGTGTACAATCTGTGGGAAAACGTCTACATATTTATCATATTAATGATTTACATAGTCATTTTGACAATTGGACGAAAGTCGTATCCTTTATAAAGTCAGAGCGTAAAAGATTGGATGAAATCGATGAGGACATGATTGTAGTCGATATCGGAGATCATATGGATCGCTTTCATCCTATTTCGGAAGCATCACTTGGAAGAGCGAATGTACGACTCATGAATCAAATCGGATATCAGTATGTGACCATTGGGAATAACGAAGGAATTACCTTATCACATGAACAGTTAAATACATTGTACAATGAGGCAAATTTTAAGGTGATTGTTTCTAATCTATTTAGAGAAAATGGTGAACGACCTACTTGGGCAAGTTCTTATGAATTGCATGAAACAAGTTATGGATCAACAATTGCATTTATTGGAGCAACAGTTGCCTTTCAGAAATTTTATGAGCTTCTCGAGTGGAAAGTAACGGATCCACTTATCATTTTGCCAGAGATTATTCAAGAGGTTAAGGAGAATGGAGCTGAATATGTAGTGCTATTGTCTCATTTAGGAGTGAATGAAGATGAGAGGATTGCAAATGAAATAGAGGGGATTGACCTTATCCTTGGAGGGCACACACATCACCTTTTTCCTGAAGGAAAAACCATTAACAGCACTTTAGTATGTGCAGCAGGAAAATTTGGATATCATGTTGGTCATGTGACGATTGATTATAAGGAAAAAGAGGTAACATCAATCGTACATTCAATGGATGAAGTTCCAGAATGTAGTGATACAAAAGAATATCTCATAATAGAAAATAAGGTGGCAAGTATGATTTTAGAAGAGAAGATAGGCTCACTTTCACGCCCCCTAGAAGTACACTGGTTTAAGCAATCCATATTACCAGAAATATTAGCAGGGGCTTTAAAGGAATGGTGTAAGGCTGAAATTGGAATGGTGAACGCTGGAGTACTACTTGATTCATTACGTGCAGGGGATCTAACAGTAGGGGAATTACATAGAATTTGTCCACACCCTATTAATCCGTGCAAAGTCATCTTACAAGGTGATGAGCTAAAAGAAGTAATTCTACAAGCCGCAACAGAAAGAATGGAAAAACTAGAAATGAAGGGGTTTGGTTTTAGAGGTAAGGTGTTAGGAAAAATGATCTATGACGGGATTGAGTTTGACACTACTTCATTAACCGATGGACTGCCACACGTAAGGAATATTAGAATAAATGGACAACCCATCGAGGCTGAACGAGAGTATGTAATTGCAACTCTTGATATGTTTACATTTGGACGGTTATTTCCAGAGATTATGAATGCAAAATATAAAGAGTATTATTTGCCTGAAATGATTCGTGATTTGTTGAAATGGAAATTACGAAGAAAGCAATAGAATTATTGCACGAATTACATTTCTTCTTCATAAAGTGAATATGAAGAAAGGGGTGTGAAGTTATGGTTACAATGACACCAATTATAATTGATCAGTACCAATTTACTGCGATCACAGTCAAACTCCCGAAAACGAACTTTATGGCCGTTACAAATGAAAAAGGATATATTATGTGCGGTGCATTAGATGTTGCGTTACTAAATGAAAAATTGAAAGATCGTGGAATCGTTGCAGGGAGAGCTGTAGGAGTCCGCACTATTGAGCAACTTCTTGAAGCTCCTTTGGAATCCGTCACATTAGAAGCTGAAAATTTAGGGATTACAGTTGGAACAACTGGAAGAGAAGCACTATTGAAAATGGTATAGTAGAACGAATGAACCTAACGATAACCCAAAATGAATGATTATCATAGAACCTGTCAATTTATATTGACAGGTTTCGTCATTTTTTGCTTTATTTACTTACAGAAATTCACTAAAAGTACTATACTAGAAATATGATTTCATAAATAAGGAGTTAGTAAGATGAGATTAGTTGCAACCCAATACATAGAAGCAGGGACTAAATTACATAAAGCTATCTTTAATGAAAAAGGTCAAATTCTTGTAAATAAGGGGATTCCTCTTACTAAACGGATGATAGAAAGATTAGAAGAGCTAGGAATAACTTATGTTTACATAGAAGATGAGAGAACGAATGACGTGGAGCTAAAATCCCCGATTTCTGACGAGGTACGGAGGGAAGCTGTACAATCGATTGAGCATACATTCAGGGAACTTAACCAGAAGAATATGATGACAAATTCCATCGTCCTTGAACAATCGTCAAAAAAATTCAATGACATTATCCGAAATATCATATTAGAACTAAAGGACAATAAAGATTTACTTTCATTACTTACAGACGTAGTTGTACATGATCATTATATCTTTACTCATTCATTAAATGTAACGCTTTATTCTTTAGCAATTGGAATAGAAATGAAACTTCCAGAAAAACAGCTTGAAGTCATAGGATTAGGAGCTATCCTTCATGATGTCGGAAAAATGATGGTTTCACTAGATGTACTTCTAAAACCTGAAAGGCTTACAGCTGATGAATTTAATGAAGTGAAAAAGCACACTACCTATGGATATGATCTACTTAGAAAGTTATCAACTATACCTTTAATGGCAGCTCACTGTGCGTTTCAACACCATGAGAGGTTAGATGGTTCAGGGTATCCACGCGGCATAAAAAGTGATGAAATTCACATCTTTGGAAAAATAATAGCAGTTGCAGATGTATTTGATGCTGTTACATCAAATAGAGTATACAGGAAAGCAATGCTTCCAAACGAAGGACTTGAAATATTATACGCTGGTGCTGGGCATCATTTTGATTCTAAAATTATTGAAGCATTTCGTAATTCTGTCGCAATCTATCCAATTGGGATTACTGTTACCCTAAACAATGGTCTTTCAGGTGTGGTAGTTAAACAAAATTCGGGGTATTGTGACCGACCATTCATCCGTATTCTAGAAAATGACGGAGTAGAACTTCAAGAGCCTTATGAAGTGAATTTAAAAGATAGGCTGGATCTAGTAATTGTTGAGTGCATTTTAGCTGATAAAAAAAGTAACAGTGCTTAGTTGATTCTAAGCACTGTTTTTAATGAAAGAAGGAAAAGCTAGACTAATGATGATCTACTTGAAGCACACCTTCGAGATAAAAAATGAGTGCATCGATTTGTCCCTCTAATTCTTTTTTGTTTTCTTCACCTAATAATTGATGCCAAAGCAGAAATCCATCTTGAGCATTTAACGTAAAATCAACAATGGCTTGAATAGGTTGGAGAGGTTTAAATTCTCCTCTTCTGACACCCTCTTCTATTACTTCTGCAAAGCGATCTCGGAAAAATTGTGACCGATCTCTTGTATAATTGTAACGGTCACTCTCCCTCCAGCCTGTTACAGTGTACTCGAATTGAACTGCGGCAAAACTAATATCAGGCTGGTTTCGATAGCTATTGACTATATTCGTAACAGCTATCCATATGGGAGTTGTGGACGAAAGAATGTCGTTGATTTGTTTGTCCGTTCTCTTATCTAATTCCTTTACAATAGCTCTGAACATTTCCTCTGTACTTGAGAAATATTGATATACGCCGCCTCTACTAAATCCACTCTCTTCTACAATGTCTTTCATTGTAGTCTTCTCGTATCCCTTTTCCGTAAATACTTTTTCAGCAACCTCTAAGATCTCAAGCCTTCGCTTCTCTTTGTATTCCTCCGTCACTTTCGGTGACATGCCAATCCCTACCTTCAAATCTTTTCTTAGTCATAAGTGCAACTGTTCCAATGAGTACTAGGCTACCACCTGCTAGTATAAATGTATGAACAACACCAATGAGGGTAGACAATATACCGCCTGATATCATACCAATAAACGCTGATATGGTTGTAACACTTCCTATTGTACCAAATACTCGGCCAGTTTTTGAAACGGGTATTTGTTTTTGAATACTTATTTGAAAGGGGATAGCAGCCAAACCAAAGGACGCTCCACCAAAGAAACAAATGACAGGGAATATAATGTAGAGTGCTACATCATCAAGACCATTTAATAGAGCTGCCGTACCAAATGCTGCACCAACAAAAATGCAGCCAATGGAAGTTGTAATTAATACAGAAGGGAGCTTCATTTTAGAAATCAGTGCTGCAGATACAAACATTCCTATTCCACTTGAAGCCATGACAAATCCCAACATTTTCGTTGGATCCTCCATAATCAATCGTAACAGCACAGAAAATTGAGTGTCAGCGATTTGTAATACAAGTAAAGCTAGGCTAAATAAAAACAGGCTAGCTAATAGGATAGGTACTCCCTTCAAAATGGAGATTCCATCTTTTAAGTCAAGTAAGATTGCTTGAAATGAAAGTTTCTTGGATGTTGCATCTTGTTCGCTCTGATTAAGGAAGTTTGATTTTGGAACAGCCAATAATAATAAAGCTGATAGTAAGAACGTCATTCCATCAATGTAGAAAGCCCATTTTACACCGAGCGTGGCAACTAATATTCCCCCAACGGTAGGACCTATAACTTTTGCAGCATTATCAATCATACTACTTACGCTCATAGCCATCTGAATATCATCATCATGGACAATCTCTTTAAGTTTTCCATTTTTCGCTGGCATAAATAATACTTCAAATATACTCTTTAAAGTAATGAGAACAAATACTTGCCATAATGAGTTAGTAAAAGCGACACAAACGATTAGCCCGGCACAAGCAAGGTTAGATACAATCATAATCTTCTTCCTGTCTAGCCGATCTGCTAAAGCACCGGCAAGTGGACCGAGAACAATACTTGGACCAGCTAAGCAAAGCATAATACCTGTCACAGCAAAAGGAGAGGCATTCCAATGTATGGCCACCAGTGTAATGATAGCTAAAATGTCTAGCCAATCTCCTAATGCGGAAACCGTTTGAGCAGATATTAAGGATAAATAGGACTTGTTAGAAAACAACCTTGATTTTTGTTTATCTTTCAACAGAATCACCTCCTAAATTATAGATACCTATGCATTTCACATCTTCTATCTGTAATCTGTTCTTGTATCTTTTGAATTGAGATCTCATTCATTACTTCCATAGGTGTGTAGTTCCGCTTTGAAATTGTAATGGAGAAAAAGATGATATTGAACGTCATAATATAACCCTCCTTGCAATAAAGTGACACGTGTGTCGTTAACTGACACCCATGTCGTTATTATAAGTGACACTATTGTCAGTTTTCAACCCCTTTTTGAAAAAATAGGCAAAAAATTTTTTTATATAAATACAGGGACAAAGATTGGCTTATCTTCTCTCCTCCTTGCATACATATAAGTTAGTAGGGATTAAAACTGTGATAGGAATAGAGCAGCATGAAAAGGAGGGGATAGGCTTGGTAAAGTTTCGCGGTAAAAAACCGCGAAGAGGTCCGTTGCCTTTTCGCTATGTATTTTTGCTTTCATTTGTGATTTTTACATTCTCAACTGCTATTGGATTATGGATAGTTAATAAAGGAATTGAACCAACATTGATTGCTTATGCAGAATCCAAAACAGAACAGATTGCTACACTAGTGATCAATAAAGCAATTAATCAAAAAATTGCAGAGGACATGGACATTAATGAGTTGATTATTACGGAGCTAGATGCTGATGGGAATGTAAGCCTCATTAAATTTAATCCTTCTATTGTAACAAGGGTACTTTCTGAAACCACAAATGTTGTACAAAGAAGTTTAAATGAAGTTGCTGATGGTAATTTAAGCGCACTTGAATTTATATCTGATATTGAAATTGAGACATCAGAACAAGCCAAATCAAGGGGAATTACATATGAAATTCCTCTCGGGCAAGCAACCAACAATGCTTTACTAGGTAACTTAGGTCCAAAGGTACCAATTCGGTTCATGCCCATTGGAGAAGTAAGTTCAGATATTGTAACCTCGACAGAAGAGTTTGGAATTAACAATGCTTGGTTAGAGGTTGCGGTCAAAATTAAGGTAAATGTCCAAATTATTGTTCCGTTTGCGACAAAGCAGAAAACGGTTACAACAGAAATTCCAATCGGAATGGCGGTTCTGCCAGGTCAAGTACCAGAATTTTATAACGGCGCTGGGGGTGAAGGAGTTAGTCCATCGATAGAGATCTCTCCATAACGAGAAAAGCCAGGTAAGTTACCTGGCTTTTTTCTAGTAGGAAAGTATTTTTGATAACTTTAAAAAATCAATAGCAATCACTATTTTCCAAAGACTTGGTGCAGATCCATACGGCGAAAAGTGGTGAAGCTACGGCGAATATTAGTAATGATACGGTGAAAAAGTAAGTTCAATCCGGCTTTATCGACTAAAACGATATTTATACATAGTATGATTTTCACCTATAAAGTCACAATTGTTGCCTTTTATAGTAATATAATTTACTATTAAAAGTAAATAGTGGATAAGAAGGAGAATGTGCCATGAATGAACAGTTACATTTAAATGTTGCATTGCTCAAAAGAAGTGTACCCAATTTAACATCGGCAGCCCGTGCGGTCGGATTACGTCCAGCGACTGTATCAAATCTTTGTACGGGGAAGATTCCGGTTGGGAGAGCGGAAGTCAAAACATTAGTTGCCCTCGCTAATCTTGCGAACTGTACACTTGATGATCTCATCATTCGAGGTAACGCCGTTAAAATGATTGAAACAGGCATTAAAGTACTTGATGTGTTCGCTCCACTAGTTCAAGGCGGTACGATTGGATTTGTAGCAAGAGCTCAAATGGGACAGCAGGTACTCGTGGCGGAATTATTTTATAGGTTAAAGGAACAAGGATTTACGTCGATATTTTACCAAACAACAGAAAATCATGAAGTAGTAACAGATATAAGGGAATCGGTAGATTTCGTTGGAAATAGTATGGATGATGTAGTTACCTTTATTTCAAAAGTGGAAGATAAGGATAAAATTCTGCTTGCTTCAGAGCGATCTGCGATTGAATCAGGAGATATATATGAAACAAAAGATAGACTACAAACTATTGGAGTAACATCTATCACGACGATGTTATTTGATCCAAGCGGGGAAGCGGTAGATGAAGAAGACCCGTTTGGCCCACTAGATACACTTTGGTCCTTCGATATGGATTTAGTTGCAAGAAGAATTTACCCCGGCGTTAATCCTATTTCATCGACCTCAATTTTATTAGAAGATGCACTGCTAGACACAAATCATTTAACGATACAAAGAAGAGCGAGAAAATTTTTACGACGGTACCGTGAAATTAGATTTCTAGTTAATGCAATCGGTCTTGATAAAATTCATGAAGCAGATGTCCATCATTTTAATAGAGGAGCACGATTGGAGGCATTCCTGTCACAGGCTTTCTATATAGCTGAGCCAGTTACAGGAAAACCCGGTGAATATGTGTCCCTACATGATAGCCTTCATAGCATTCAAGCCATTCTAGATGGTGCTGCGGATTCGATAGAAGTTGATCAGCTTTTATACATTGGTAAGCTATAACCTTTTGGAGGGATTATATGAAAAAAGATGAGATTGGCTCTAGAGAAAAAGCAAAAAACATTATGATGTCTGATCAATCCACTAGTAATTTCACTTGGTTTTATGAAGACCATATTACAAGCATAGTTCGGAGAGCAGAAAAAGAAGGACAGTTTGATGAAATAAAGGGAAAAGAGCTAAACACAGATTATGATTTAAGCTACAACCCTGATAAACAATTAAACAAAGTATTAAAGGATAATGAAGTGCTACCAAGATGGGTGGAGCTTGGACGGGAGATCGATCGTTTGAAATCTGATCTGGCTTTTTATAAAGATGAGTACAACATTAAAAGGACGATTCAGGCGATAAATAAGAAGGTAATGGATTATAATCTTTGTGCACCGAGAACCTCTCAAAAGGCTGGTATTCATTTGGAGAGCTATTTAAATAAAATATTGGGGAGATGACAATGAATATTTTTGATTTACCAACTTTTTCTCAGATGTTCCTTATGGTGAGGCAGATGGTAAGACATTAATGCTAGATATCAGCGCGTAGAATCCTGGTGAGGTACGGAGTAAGGGAGACACTGCAGGTGCATAGCATCAAGCAAGCTTCGTACAACACGAGAAAAGGGTCAAACCCACCAGATAAATATAACAACAATAAGAACCAAAAAATAAAAGGGTTATCAAAGGTCAGTTACGTGACTTTTTGATAGCCCTTTATTAGGTAGTAGGTAGATTTTTCTCATAATTAACTTCTAAAATATTCATTCTCTTGATTCGTCTGAAGGTTGTCTATTCCTCTATACTTGCCTCCACGCCGTCTTCCACGATTGTGTGAAGCTCATTCCAAAAGTAATCATCTTCTTCCACAGATTCACAGACGATTGGATCAAAATCTACTTGTTTTGGATGGTTTTCGTTGCCTTCCATTCATTATTCCTCCTATGGAAAAAATTGAGTGAAGTTCTAACTACCTCTTAATATGTGTGTTATTCAATTTTTCATTCGAAGGGCTTCCTTTAAGGCAAGTAATGAGAGCTCATGATCATCTATAATATAAGGATACTCCTCTGGTTCAACCCATATTCTACAAGTGGTTTCATGCTCTCTTTGAAAGGGTAGACACTCTATGATATCCATTCGGTAATACAGTTGGTATCCGATTAGAGGATATTTTCCGTTTTGGTCATACAAGGGATTTTCTTCATGACTTACTTCAATCATTCCAACTAATTGAATGTTGCCTCTAACAGAAGCTTCTTCATACGCTTCTCGGTGGAAGGCTTCTTCTGGTGTTTCTCCTTTTTCAATGTGACCGCCGGGGTTATTAAACCCTCTTCCTTTTACATGAACTACTACCATTTTTCCTTTCTCGAAACAGAGTCCATGAACACTAGTAATCTTTGAAGGATCAGGCAGCACCTTTACAGGAATCCATGTGAGCTTCACATAGTTTTCATCCCAATTCACATAAATTGAATTATTATCCAAAGTTCATTCAGTCCTTTTAGAAAATTTCATGTGTATTCTGTTTTAAGGCACCAAGCTCAAAAAGGATAGCTGCATCACTGTTTTCACACCATAGCCTGCAAACTTTTCCATTTGAAAATTGAAAGATCATGATTCCAGTTTCTTTGACTCGCTGGTTCTCGGGTGGAATATTAAACCAACCACCTTTATAGGTCATCCATCCTGTATAACGAACGACAAGCTTATCATTTTGTTCGATCATATCCTCAATGGTCCATTCATCGTCTTGAAACACCTTGCGATACCAAACCATAAAATCCTTCATTTTTTCGCGTGTGTTCTCACCACGACGGGAATGATAGATAAAATCCTCGGTGGTCAGTTCATCTAGGACTTGTAAGTCTCCTTTAGTAAAATACTCATTGAACCAACGATGTGCGACAGTTTTATACTGCATCTTAATCATAAGATCGCCTCCTTATCCTATGAATTCTCTTAGTATTTCAACTTTCCTGTGATAAAAAGGTGACAATCTAGTTACATTTAAATAATGTTGTGACTACGTAGGACTAGTCATATTCCAAAATGTGGTATATACTAAAAGTAATAATGAAAGGGGTGATGATAGATGTTTGTTGAAACCAATAAGTATTCAAAGTATCTGTCCTCACCAATCGATTTCTCTTCTATGTAGCCCGAGGACAGGTATGGTCCTGAGCTTTTTACATCATAAAAAAATCTTTCAGGCCAAGAGGTATCTTCTTGGTCATTTTTATTGCATGAAAGGCTCCATTACTTATTGAAAAAATAGAATCAATAAAAATTGGAGATGAATCGTATGTTAAAACTAAGTATGATGAACAAAATCGTGAAAACGGTAGATGAAAATTGGAGAAGTGCCATTGCAGAAACCATTCTCACAAGATGGGGATATGATGAGGGAAGTGTCTATTACTACCGGGGAAGTGCCAATTTTATTTTTGTGTTTAAGAGAGATGGTAAACGATATTTCCTTAGATTTAATCACTCCTCGGAACGAAATTTTGACGAAATACATGATGAATTAAGAATAGTAAATTACTTACATGAACATGGTGTGAAGGTCGCCTTACCAGAAATATCGAGACATAATCAGCTAATAGAATCCGTTGATACAGATCATGGTCTGTTTTATTCAGTTGTATTTGAAGCTCTAGAAGGGAACCATTGGGATATTGAAAACTTAAAAGAAGAGGATTATTATTCATGGGGCCGTGCTTTAGGGAGGTTACATCATATTTTTAAAACAATGCCTGATGAATTTACACTTCATCGAAAAAGCTGGTTTGATCAAGTGGAACATATTCAGCCCTACTTAACTTCTAATGAAAAAGAGGGTCTTCGGGTTCTCGTTGAAAAAATGAAAGCTATTCCTGTCTCGAATGAAAATTATGGGTCGATTCATTTTGACTTTGAATTAGATAATATCATATGGAATAACAATGAGGTTTCAATATTAGATTTTGATGATTGCTCTAGAAATTGGTATGTTGCGGACATCGTGTATGCATTAAGAGATTTAGAGAAGCTGGAAGGTAGGATGTTTGACTCTTTTATAGAAGGGTATAAGCATGAGACAGCTCTAGATGAAAGGGTACTGAAACACATAGAAATTTTCAAAGTATTTCATCATTATTTCGCGTTAGCGAGATTGGTTAGGTCTGTTGATATTGATGAAAAAGACCTAGTAAATGACAGTTTAAGGGGCTTAAGGAAGAAACTCCTACTATATATTCAATCATATCGAGAGAACATTGATGAAAACACGGAGATTTTATAAGAAATGGTATTCTAAAAGCTTAAACAAGATATAGTTTACTAAACTAACATTGGTTATTTAAATTATATATTGATCATATATAATACCGTTTGATTAAAAAGTACCTCTATCTTCAAAGAGTATTTTGAAAAAAAAGGAAAATATAAGTATGACTGGAATATTTAAAGGTAACAAATATTTCCAAAGAAGATAGATTTAATACCCAAGGACTTGGCGCAAGCCAAGTTTTTGTAAATGAATAAGAAATGATAAACATGATTGTATCTTAGTACAATGTACTATAGTAAACCAGCTCCAGCGCCCAGCCACTCGAGGTCAAATTACTCTAAATGAGAAAAAGGGGAAAAGCACCTCTTTTCTCATTTAGAAACATCTGCTCTACCTTAGGCTAAACGGGGTGCTTGCGCCTTTTGTTCGGTGAATGAATTTCATATAGGGATTCCATTATTTCAACCTACATATGCAATCTTGTTCAGTCATTTTGACATCGAAATTATTCAAAATACTCCTTATATAACAACTCCTCCTCAAAATCTGCACTTGAGGCACTCGGGACATTTCGGGGCTCGTAGTTAATGGCTTCCGATGAATATATCGATATATATACTCTACCTTCCATTGATTTTGCTCGTATTAAAATAGGTTGATTGTAGTTATTTTTGAACGTAAAATCAGGTCCATACCAACTAACTGTAGCATCCCGCCCTGGTGGAACATATGGTACACGTTTACTATGTGAGTATCGTTTTACTATCTTTACACCTGCCTGGTCCACAGCATTAAAAAGTGTGGAGGAAACCTGACAAATTCCTCCTCCAATTCCTTCAGACAATTCCCCCTTTACAATAATCGGGGCAGGGAGATATCCTCGTTCTTTAGTTCTTTTTCCAACAACCCCATTAAAAGAGAATACTTCTCCAGGAAAAACAACATGATTATTGATAGACTCGGTAGCGAGACCAATGTTGTGAGTTCGGGTTTTGTTTCTACTATTGAAATAAGTCATATATTGACCAATTCGCTTTACTTTTATAGAAGCGAGCAGTTCACTGTCAACTTTAGGGTAAATGGTTAACGTTGGGACCTCTATTAATCGAGGTCCATCTCCATAATAATACTGATGGAATGCTTCTAGTAGTTTTTGATGGTGCAATCTTCGACCAGCCTGCTCCTTTTGAATAGAACCAGCCTCGTCAATTTTAGCATCGACTGGAGCTATGTAAACCTTCTCCTCCAAATCAAGGATGAATTGATAAAATTTTTCGTCATCAATGATAGGAATATCTGGATGTGTAGTTGCAAAATCATTTCTACTAACTGATGCAATGATTTCACCATTAAAATGAACAGTAAAATTTTCCTCCGTTGATACTTGAAGATGGGGAAAAATAAGTAATAACAATAATAATATTTTCACTAGAATAACACCTCTTACTTCTAGTATGACTAGGAATTCTCCATTTCATGAGGGAAGTGGTGAAAACAGAAATGAGCTAAATCTTGGAAAATGTTATTAAAATGAAAGTTTTTTTTATAAAGTTTGTCTTTACATATACATAATCTGTGGATATACTAACTATATATTAAATAATCAGAATTGTTGAAAGTTTCCAACATCTAGTAAAGTAGGTCGTTGGTAACGAAAAAAGGAGGTCAAAAGTATGAGTAATCGTCCTCAATGGGGAACGAGAGCAGGATTTATTTTAGCAGCTGTAGGGTCCGCGATAGGGTTAGGAAACATTTGGAGATTCCCTGCAACTGCTTATGAAAATGGTGGAGGCGCATTCTTTATTCCTTATTTGTTTGCACTTTTAACAGCCGGTATCCCACTATTAATTCTTGAGTTTACGATGGGCCATAAGTACCGTGGCTCAGCACCACTTTCTTACGGAAGAATGAACAAAAAATTGGAATGGATTGGCTGGTGGCAGGTAGCTGTTTCTTTTGTCATCTCAACCTACTATGCGGTTATTATAGCTTGGGCATTATCTTATACCGTCTTTTCATTTAACCTAAAATGGGGTAGTGACACAGAAGGATTTTTATTTAGCAACTACTTACAGCTAGCGGAGACACCAGGTCAAATTGGTGGGTTAGTTCCTGGAGTATTCTTACCATTACTAATTGTTTGGGCAGTTACTCTTGGAGTGTTATTTAAAGGGATTAAAAAGGGAATTGAGGTCGCGAACCGTATTTTCATTCCTACACTAGTTGTACTATTTACTATTATTGTTATCCGTGCCATTACACTAGATGGTGCAGCTGAAGGATTAAATGCTTTCTTCACTCCTAGCTGGGATAGTATAATGGATGGGAAAGTTTGGGTAGCAGCTTACGGTCAGATCTTCTTCAGTTTATCGATAGCTTTTGCCATTATGATTACGTATTCAAGCTATTTACCTAAAAAGTCTGATATTACGAACAACGCATTCATTACTGGTTTTGGTAACTCTGCATTTGAGTTATTAGCTGGAATTGGAGTATTTAGTGCATTAGGATTTATGGCTGCCCAAAGTAATATGGCAGTAGAAGATGTTGTAAGTGCTGGGGTAGGGTTAGCGTTTGTGGTTTTCCCGCAAATCATTAATGAATTCCCTGCATTAAACGGTCTTTTCGGGTTCTTATTCTTTGGTTCTCTCGTATTAGCAGGTCTCAGCTCGCTAATCTCGATTGTTGAGACATTTGTAGCAGGGGTTCAAGATAAGTTCAAAGTATCCCGTACTAAAGCGGTTCTCTTCGGTGGAGGGTTATCAGCTGTAATCTCCATTCTATTTGCAACAAAAGGTGGATTATACTTCTTAGATGTTGCTGATTACTTTATTAATAGCTTTGGTGTAGCATTATCAGGATTAGTTCAAGTTATTGCAATTGCTTGGTTTGCGAAAGAGCTTAAGAACCTTCAGACTCATGCAAATGGTGTTTCTGATATCGCGCTTGGTACATGGTGGAAGGTGTGCCTAGGAATTATAACTCCAGCGGTACTAGGCTACATGATGTTTAAAAATATTCGCACCAACCTAAATCCAGAAACGTACTACGGAGGTTATGATTTATCATTCCTACTATCTTCTGGATGGATTGTGGCAATCGGAGCTATCGTTCTTGGATTCGTCTTTACATTCTTTAAGTGGGATAAGGATGAGCTTAAAATCCCTGAAAATAAGGAGGTATCTCAATAATGGGCGGAAGTGCAATCGTTATGATGATTGTTGGGATTGTTATTATTTGGGGTGGATTAGCAGTAAGCATTACACATGCTGTGAAAAAAGCAAAATCAAATGCTTAGAAATAAAATCGACAGGTCTTAGTGACCTGTCGATTTTTTACTTTCTGTTTCGTTCTTCTCTTGCCCATGCTCTAAGGTGAGGATAAGGGTCAAAAGACCATTCAGAATATCCATTATCTTTATACATGCCATAGTGTAAGTGTGGTGGAAACTTACCAGCTGTTCCAGGTGGGCCATATCCAGAGCTACCTACAGATCCAATAATCATCCCAGGTTCGACAATCTGTCCAACTTCAATACCTTTGGCAAATCCATTAAGATGAGCATAGTAGTGGTAAGTATTATTTAAATCACGAATTCCAATTCTCCAGCCACCAAATCGGTTCCAGCCTTTAATTTCTACAATACCGTAAGTGGTTGCACGAACTGGGACACCGTAACCGGCAAAAATATCAGTGCCTTCATGGATACGTAGTCCACCCCAGCCACGTCGATCACCCCATGTGTTTTTATAACTATGGTTACTACGGAGCGGAACTGGAAAAGCATGCTTATCAAGATCTAATGTGCCAAAATGCTTATAAATTTTCATATGCCCTAAAATAAGGTCTATTGTTTTATCACGCTGGTAATAATCCCACAACGCAATTTTTATATTATCATGATCAGTACCATAGCTTTGAATATATTGCGCCATTGTATATAGGACATCTTCATCATCTAAACGATTGGCAGTGCCATCCCCATTTCCGTCTTGACCTACTCCTCCAAAGATGCTAATTGTAGAGGGACTTGTATCCTCTTGAACTGGGTTTAGTGGCCCACTCCATTCCTCTTTTGAAAAATGAATCCCAATAGCTCCTTCTGGTTTAGGGAGATCTTTACGTGAATAGCGTAAGTTACGTTCATATTGGTCGATTGCAGCTAGGTAATACCAAGGAATATGAGTAATCGTTTCGAATTTTTTATATAATTCCATTCTTCTCTCATAAAGCTTGGCTTGTTCATCAGAAGATGCCGAAACAATTGATGGGGAAATAATGGAAAAGACTAGTAGTAATACAATTAATCTTTTCACTAGTTAAGCTCCTTTCTTAATATGTTCGGGAATCGAACATTAGCTGATTTTCTCATAATGTTAGTTTGTTTTAGTTGCTGTCAATTCATAAATGCGAATTATTGGAAACTCTCCATGGACCATAAAAATAGAGATTTAACTAGAAGTCAATGTTGGCTTAATTCCTTGTGTTATGGTAAAGTGAGTACAGGATATTAGGACTAGTAACTTAGCTTAAAAAGTAATGGTGTTTTCAACTTTTCATAAAAGTTGATTTCGGATATAGGAGTGATAATGATGGCCAAGAAGGAAGAGTATGTTAGAAAGCCGGAATGGTTAAAAATTAAGCTTAATACGAATGAGAATTATACAGGTTTAAAGAAAATGATGCGTGAGCACAATTTACATACAGTATGTGAAGAGGCTAGATGTCCTAATATTCACGAATGCTGGGCAATTCGCAAAACAGCCACTTTTATGATATTAGGAGATGTTTGTACAAGAGCTTGTCGTTTTTGTGCCGTAAAAACAGGTCTTCCGAATGAACTTGATTGGAAAGAACCAGAACGTGTAGCAGATAGTGTTCGTATTATGGGCTTAAAGCATGCCGTAATAACAGCTGTAGCGAGGGATGATTTAAAGGATGGCGGTGCGGCTGTATTTGCAGAGACAGTTCATGCTGTAAGAAGAAAAAACCCAACAACATCTATAGAAGTTCTTCCATCGGATATGAACGGTGTATATGAGAATTTAAAATTACTTATGGATGCGCGTCCAGATATTCTTAACCACAACATTGAGACGGTTAGAAGGTTATCAGACCGAGTTCGAGCAAGAGCAAAATATGAACGTTCGTTAGAGTTCTTAAGAAGAGCAAAAGAAATGCAACCTGATATTCCAACAAAATCAAGTATCATGATTGGATTGGGTGAAACGAAGGAAGAAATCATCGAGACGATGGATGATTTGCGTGCTAACAATGTTGATATTATGACAATTGGTCAATATTTACAACCAACTAAAAAGCATTTAAAAGTAGAAAAATATTACACACCAGAAGAATTCCAAGAATTGAAAGAGATTGCCTTAAGTAAAGGCTTTAGCCATTGTGAATCAGGTCCACTAGTGAGATCCTCTTATCACGCGGATGAACAAGTGAATGCTGCTAAACAACAGGCATAATTGTAGACTTTCCTAGAAATCATTCTAGGAAAGTATTACGGTTACTAAAAAGTCCAACTCATTAGAGTTGGACTTTTTCACTTTAACGATTGTTTGTGTTCCGAGCATCTCTATTGTACATATTCACAGGGGATTTGCCAGGATTACTTTGATTTAAATCCTCATCATTACCTTCATTGATTTCATTAATTGCTTCCCCATTAGCATTTTCACCATCATTTAATTTACGACCCTGTGGATCATTTAGCATTTCCTTTATCGTTACATCCAGAATCGAGTCAATATCACGGCTGTTTGAGTCCAATTGGCCATATTTTTCAATTTCTCTTATCATTCGAGGATTATCTGATACATACACGTGAAAGTAACGAGGTACTACAGAAATAGCTGTTTTCTTTATTTGGTCGGCTGTTTCAAAGCGATTGGCGGAATCAGTTTCATAGGCAACTAAAACCTCTTCATCAGTCACCAATGTCGCTACATCATTGACATTCGGTAATAGAACAGCCATTTTACTAATAATATCCGCGACCTTTTCACGGTCTAGTGCTGGCATATCATCAAAATAATATTCATCCCGATCACCAGGAATTGGACTTTTCTGATGACGAACAAATCCAAATTTTGTTCCGATGTCGTTATCTTTGCCATCTCGTAAATTATTTTCATTATACGTTTCATTACGTTCCGTTAAATGAATCGCTTTTCCATTCTCTGAATAAAACTCTTCATCATCTGAAAAAGCTTCGTATTGACAAGCTGTAAGTAGTGATAAAAAGGCTATCCCTACAAGTAAAAGTGGTTTTTTCAACTTCGTCACCCCCTCAATATGTAGGTTGACCATAAAGCTGTTTTTTTGTACGTAGCAATTGTTGGGGATGATTAGTTGATGAACAATCATTCCTTCAAAAAATTGTTATTACGTGGATCGTATAATTCCACTGCATAAAAAATCTCTTTGTATCCGAGATATGGTAGTTAAGATTTCTAAGATTAGCTTTTTTTACGTACTAAATGTGGTAAAATATAGGTCATAGAGGTGAGTACATGATTGTATTAAATAATATCCAATATGAGGTAGTAGAAAATTATCGTAATGGATTTAATGAAGAAGCCTTTCGCGCGAGATATAGTGAGATATTAAATAAATATGACTACATCGTAGGTGATTGGGGTTATAATCAACTTCGATTAAGAGGCTTCTTTGATGATCAAAATCAAAAGGCAACCTATGATACAAAAATCAGTACCTTATCAGAATATTTATTAGAGTATTGTAATTTTGGCTGTTCGTATTTTGTAATACGTAAAGTGAAAAAATAGCAATCGAATTATATCGATTGCTATTTTTTATTATTAGGAAAGTATAAAAGTTTTAAGCAAGAGAATGGGCTAGTGAGTTGGAATCCAGCTCCAGCACAAGGCGACCGAGGTCAAAATAAACCAAAATGAGAAAAAGGGGAAAATCACCCTTTTTTTCATACCAGAACATTTGCTCTGCCTTAGGCTAAACGGGACGCCCTGAGCCTTTTGTACTGTTGGCTAAATTTGATGTTATACAATTTCGTATAAAAATGATCGTAACTCCTCGGCATCCTCTTCATTTAGGTTGTATGCCTCTTCTAAATAACCAGGTTCATCAAGATCATCTTGTCCGATTATAGCAAAACGACCGCTTTGAATATCGAGTACAAGCTTTTTTCCGTAATAACGGTCAGACATAATAATCGCCAAATCAAAACGATGATTTTCTCCCATAAAGCTTACAAATCGCGTTTTTGTCTGAACCATATCATCATATAAGTATAATCTTTCTGACATATTAATCCTCCTACATCGTGACAAATCTTCTTCTATTTTTGCTCTTTCTATCTTAACATTTTCAAACATACATGTGTAAAGGAACCGAGAATTTTTTATATTCTAAAACGAAGTATTTTGGTTTTTATGGTAAAATAAAGAATATTAGAAGACATTACCGCAACAGGAAGGGAGATCCAAAATTATGCCCCAGCGGTTTTGGGAATCAATTAACAAACAAGTAAGCAAATGGAGTAAGCTTTTTCTTGCTCGGAAATACCTACGATTCTACCCGCCCTCATTTGTACTACGAAACCCGATTCTTGAAGGGGTTCAGGCATCCTTTAGAAATGGTCAACAAATAGCGGTCATTGTATTTAATATTTCAAATTTGCAAAACCTAATTGAGCAATTTGGAATATCTCACTGTAAACAATACCAACTATTTGTTAGACAAGCTTTACAGGATTCTGTTGTAAAAGTGTTCCCAAATCAAAATATTTTATCTTTACACAATTATTCGAGCAACGGAATTGCTCTTATTGTTCAATTTCCGGAAAGTAAGAAGGGCTTTATTGATTTGGAAATCTCTATTAATGACATTATGTCAAAATTGGATATCCTTCATCATCATTCGAATATAGACATGCCTGTCCAGCTTAATACCGGTTATATGTTTATAGAAGAAATAGAAGCTAGTGCTGAAGATGCGATTGATAGGGCCTATCGCCAAGCTGATGCTATGGCTGAAAAGAGAATTCATTCTAAATATAATGAGCTTGTATTTGAGATGACAAGAATTATAAAGAATAAGGATGTTGAATTACTTGCCCAGCCTATCATCGATGTATCTAGTAATCAAATTAAGGCGTGGGAAATATTATCAAGGGGTCCCAAAGGTACATCATTGGAAAGTCCACTTCAACTCTTTTCAGTGGCGAGGCAAACAAACAGACTATTTAATTTAGAAATGATTGTGTTAGAGCAAGCCTTTGAACAAATCATAAAAACAGGATGTCCTCATCTTGTATTTATTAATCTTACACCGATTAGTCTTGGAAATCCTGAAATTCTTAAATCTATGAAGAAATTGTTAACAAAGTACAGACAGGTTGATCCATATAAAATCATTCTTGAGATTACTGAACGCGATTCAATTCAAGGATACAAGCACTTCGTTGAAAATATCCAATCTTTACGATCGATGGGGTTCCGTATTGCCGTTGACGATACAGGGGCAGGCTATGCAAGTCTACATACAATTAGTGAAGTATTACCCGATATTATAAAGATTGATCGATCGGTCATTCAAAATATTGATACATGTACGGTAAAAGAATCTATGTTGAAAGGTTTGTTGTTAATAGCGAAAGAAACTGGATCTATCGTTGTCGCAGAGGGAATTGAAAAAGAAGGAGAAGCATCGGTTCTCTCTCGCAATAATGTCGATTTAGCGCAAGGGTATTTCTATGCCAAGCCAGACGCTTTACCTAGTATGGTGTCTTCCTTTTAATGTTGAATGAGGAAAGAAGGGATGAATGAATTATGTATTTTGTTGATCGAGCTAAGATAGAAGAGACGTTAACCTATTTAGAAAAGTTGACACACCAATTTTCTGAGGTTGACCAGTGGGATACTGGAGTTCATCGTTCAGCTCTTGAAAGAATAGGTCACCTTATGATTGAATCAATCCTTGATGTAGGGAATGCAATGATTGATGGATTTATCATGAGAGATCCAGGAAGCTATGAGGACATTATTGATATTTTAGAGGATGAGAAGGTTATATCACCTGAAGACGCCCTTTCACTAAAATCATTGATATCTTTCCGTAAGGTCCTAGTCCAAGAATACACGAATGTGAATCACCAAAAATTGCATGCAACCATTGAGAAGGAATGGAAGGCGATTACTGTTTTCCCCGATAAAATTCGGAATTATCTACTAAATGAATTAGGTCCAGTAAGTGCTTTTATTCCTCAACAACATAACAAATAGGAGATCTTGCTAATCGCTTCCAGCCGGAGCGATTTTTTCACTAGAACAAACTGAATATCCAAAGAATATACATCAAGGATTTACATATAGGCAGAAAGGGTGACTAGTTTGAAAGAATATAAAGGCTATTTAATTGATCTAGACGGTACCATGTATCGTGGGAAAGAAAAGATTATAGATGCGTGTGAATTTGTACAAACGTTACATCAGAAAAATATCCCTTATCTATTTGTAACGAATAACTCGTCTCAAACACCAGAGCAGGTTTCCGAGAAATTGAGGAGTTTTGATATTCCAGCAAAGCCACAGCAAGTGTTTACAACTAGTCAAGCAACCGCTAACTATATATATGATTTAAAGAAGGATGCATCTGTATATGTAGTTGGAGAAGAGGGGATCAAACAGGCTTTAGTTGAGAAAGGATTTAGTATGAAAGAAGAATCCCCAGATTTCGTTGTAATGGGGATTGACAGACAAATCAATTACGAAAAACTAGCTCATGCTTGTCTGGCAGTGAGAAACGGAGCAAGATTTATTTCAACAAACGGTGATATTGCGATCCCGACTGAAAGAGGGCTTTTACCTGGAAACGGTTCATTAACCTCTGTCGTCACTGTTTCAACAGAGGTGAGCCCTATTTTTATCGGTAAGCCTGAGAGGATTATTATGGATCAAGCATTAAAGACACTTGGTACTTCTACTAACGATACTTTGATGATAGGGGATAATTATCATACAGATATTTTAGCAGGCATCCATGCGGGGCTTGACACACTTCTTGTTCATACGGGTGTCACCACTCCACGTCATCTACTTGAGTTGAAGGAGCAACCTACCTATGTTGTACATTCTTTAAAGGAATGGCTTGATCGAATTTGAAGCAATAAAATTTCCGTATGAAGCCCGCGGTTATACTAAGGAAGGAAATAGGCTTTTTATGTGAGCGAACCTACAGGTGAGAGTGAATAACCTGAAGTAATTAGAAGTGATCCTCCATTATTTGCTTCAGGTTATTTAACTTGCGGTGTTGAATCAAAACTGGCACCTAGCCAAATGTTTCTTAGCACAATTTTTTCCTTATTACCCCTGGGCCTCATTTGCTGCTGCACTATGAGCTAATCTGCTAGATGCAGCTGCCGCAATAGCCCCAACAATATCATCTAAAAAGGTATGGCATTTACCGGAAGATTTGTCGTTTAGTTTTTCAAGAATTCCCGGCTTTTGTTTATCGATATACCCAAAATTAGTAAAGCCAATCGAACCATATATATTCACAATGGATAAGGCGATGACCTCATCAACTCCATACAGTCCTTCGTCAATTTCAATAGAGGTTTGTAAGGGTTCCTCGAGTGCCTTTTGTTCTGCCAATCGATCTAACTGTATTCCCGTTAGGATTGCATTTTGAACCTCGCGTTTTGAAAGCACTTTTTCTACATTATGGATACATAGTTCCTTTGTTAAATTTGGATGATATTTTACTTGGAGAAAGTATACAAGATCACCAATATCCTCTATTGTCACTCCTCTTTCACTAAGCCATGCTCTTGCCGTTGTTTCTAAATCACTTATATAAGGATTTTCCATCATATTCACCCTTCTTTTTATTGTCGTCTACCTCTTACATAATTTCCGTTGATTACTAATTTATTCGAAAAAGTAATAGTTTTATTACAAGTTTTCCCTAACTTGCTCATATAAATAAGCAGAAGGAGGGAGCGAAACCATGAAAAAGTATTTACAAAGCTTATATAACATAGAGGTAGATCACGTAGGCAACTTTCGAAGCTTTGAGAAATATAAATATAAAAATGGTACATATCTAGTTGTTCCAGTGTCGCATATTGACCCAGGGGAACTAGATGAGATATCGCAGCTAGGTGACTATTTCTATTATAAAGGTGATCAGCATGTTGCGACCATTGTAAAAAACAAAAGAGGAGAAATTATTAGCAAAGCAGATGAGGGGATGTTTGTTTTATTGAAATGCCCTTCTAATGCTTCCTATAGAAATTCTTCAATCGGTGCGGAGTTAGCAAAGTTTCATCATAACGGTCGCCGTATCCCTTTTCCTGTGCAAAAACTAATTCGAATTGGACAATGGAAAAATCTTTGGGAAAAACGACTTGACCAGATGGAGCAATTTTGGCTGAAGAAGCTAACAGACCACCCAGGTGAAACGTTTGAACGATTATTTATAGAATCCTTTCCTTATTATGTTGGTCTTACAGAAAACGCCATTCAATATTTAGTGGATACCGAAATAGATGATCAGCCAAAGGAGATTGATGCAGGGACTGTATGTCATCATCGATTCTCGAGTGATTGTTGGAATGAGAAGGAATTTATGAAGCTGCCTACTGATTGGGTGTTCGATCATCCAAGTAGAGACTTAGTCGAATGGATTCGTGCTGATTTTTGGTCAGGAAAAAATAGGGAAAATCGAAACGCCTATAACATGCTAGCTGAATATGAGTCTGTTTCACCTCTTTCCTCCTTTTCATACAGACTACTGTATTCAAGATTGCTTTTTCCAGTACATTATTTTGAATGTATTGAAAGGTATTATCGGACAAATGATGAAGGGGTTAAGAGTGAATCAGTTTTGGAATTAAAAAATATACTAAAAAGATCGGTTCAATATGAACAGTTATTAAAAAATATTCATGCTACATTATCACAGCGGGTGAGGTATCAGAACTTACCAAAAGTAAATTGGATTGGATGAGAAAGGAGGGAACTTACCCCTTCTTTTTTTTGTAAGATAAGAAAGTTACTGGTGTTTAGTTTATACACTGGTACTACTAAATCCAGCTCTAGCGACCAGTCAAGATGAAATGGCGACGATCTTTGCCATTTCATCCTACTCGAGGGAAAAAGAAAAATCATTTTTTCCCTTGGCCAAATAACCTGTCAAGAATATAAGGGAAAACCACCCTTTTTTTATGACAGAACATTAGCTCTGCCTTAGGCTAAACGGGGCGTCCTGAGCCTTTTGTTCGTATATTTTATAAAATTGTTTCAAAAAACAGTATGCATAAAGAAACCTTCCCTTTCGAGCAACTACATTTCGTTAAGCATTCATAAAAATATATTGCTATTATCCAGTGACCCATTATATAATGTCCATTATAAATAAACAAATGTACATTTCAGATGAACAAAAAGGAGTAGAGGAAAAATGAACAAGCCAATTGTCATTGGAATGATAGGATTAGGAACTGTTGGAAGTGGTGTTATGAGACTAATTGCTAGAAATGCTGAGCAGTTCTTACATAAGGTTGGAGCACCGTTAGTCATAAAACATGTAGCGGTTCAGTCGAAAGAAAAGGAAAGAGATTTAGAGGTTGCTCCTCAAGTTTTAACAGACAATGTTGAGGATATTTTAAATGATCCAGAAATTGATATCGTCGTGGAAGTTATGGGGGGAATTGAGCAGGCGAAGCAGTATGTAACGAAAGCATTACAGAATAAAAAGCATGTTATTACAGCGAATAAAGATTTAATAGCTCTTCATGGTGCTGAGTTAGCTCAATTGGCAAATGAATATGAATGTGACTTATTTTATGAAGCAAGTGTTGGTGGGGGAATTCCAATTATCCGTAGTCTTACCCATGGTTTAGCTTCAGACGAAATTAATCGGGTTGTTGGCATTGTTAATGGCACAACGAATTATATACTTACAAAAATGTCACAAAACCATGAGGATTTTGGAGATGTACTTCAAGATGCAAAGGCAAAGGGTTTTGCCGAAAGCGATCCTAGCTCTGACATTGATGGATTAGATGCTGCAAGAAAAATGGCTATTTTATCAGGGCTCGCATTCTCAACAAATATCGATTTAAGTGATGTACATGTAAAAGGGATAAGACATGTTTCACTAGAAGATATCAAATATATTCAAAATCTTGGATATACATTGAAATTGTTAGGTATTGGTGACAGAAAGCACCAAAAGATTGAAATCAGTGTGGAACCAACTTTACTACCAAATTCACATCCTCTTGCATCTGTTCATAATGAGTTTAATGCTGTTTATTTATATGGAGAGGCTGTAGGCGAGACAATGTTTTATGGACCTGGGGCAGGAAGTCTTCCAACTGCAACAGCAGTTGTATCAGATGTCTTAGAAGCAGCCAAAAATTTACGCCTCGGTACGACGGGGAGAAGCTATATTACACCTCAATATGGAAAAGATCTAAAATCTAATGCTGAAATGGATCGTAAATATTTCTTCCGTATCTTAGTAAAAGACAAACCAGGAGCACTTGCACAAATCACATCCATTTTTGCTAAGCATGGAATTAGTTTAGAGCGTATCCTTCAACAGCCAAAAAGTAAAAGTGTTGCGGAGGTCGTTTTAATCACATACCGTTCTTCCTATGAAAACTATGAAGAAGTATTCAACGAATTTGAGCAGCTAGATGTAATTGACAGCATATTAAGCTCATACCGTGTTGAGGGGGAAGAATAATGTCACTCTGGAGAGGATTAATAAAGGAATATGAAGCTTTTCTACCTGTGACTGAACAAACTCCATCTCTGACATTGTGTGAAGGCAATACACCTTTGCTTCATTTACAGAATCTTTCAGCAATGTTAAATATAAATTTCTTTGTGAAGTGGGAAGGAGTGAACCCGACTGGATCATTTAAGGATCGAGGGATGGTTTTAGCGGTAGCCAAAGCAATGGAACACGGCAGTAAGATGATAATGTGTGCATCGACAGGGAATACATCCGCCTCCGCAGCTGCTTATGCAGCCCGAGCAGGTCTTAGGTGTATCATTGTAATCCCGCAAGGAAAGATTGCAGCTGGAAAGCTTGCTCAGGCATTTATGTATGGCGCAGAAATTATCCAGATTGATGGAAACTTTGATGATGCACTAGCTATCGTGCAACAGGTATGTAACGCTGAGGAAATTACACTAGTAAATTCAGTAAATCCTTATCGTATCGAAGGTCAAAAAACAGCATCCTTCGAAATTTGTGATCAGCTTTCAAAGGCGCCAGATATTCTTGCGATTCCGGTTGGGAATGCAGGGAATATTACGGCTTATTGGAAAGGGTTTAAAGAATATCATGAACACTATGGGACATATTTACCTAAAATGTATGGGTACCAAGCAAGTGGAGCTGCACCATTAGTGCGTAACCAAAAAGTAGATGTTCCTGAAACAATTGCCACTGCGATTAGAATCGGTAATCCGGCTAGTTGGAATGGTGCAGTTGAAGCAGTTAGTCAATCAGGAGGAGCCTTTGAAGAGGTCACAGACCAAGAGATTACCGAAGCTTATCAGCTTATTGCTCGAAAGGAAGGAATTTTTGCAGAGCCTGGGTCATGTGCATCCATTGCTGGAATTATAAAGGACAGCAAGCGGGATAAAATAAAGGCGGGCACTACTGTTGTAGCCGTGTTGACAGGGAATGGGTTAAAAGATCCTGCTTATGCCATGGAAATTCAAGATTTAAGCCCCGTAACTTTGTCCAATAATCGAGAAGAAATACAGCGGTATTTAAAAGGGGTGGTAAGTCATGTATGAGGATGATTCTATTTGTATCACCGTCCCAGGAAGTACTGCAAATCTTGGACCAGGGTTTGATTCAATAGGGCTTGCTGTTAATAAGTACTTATCTCTTAAAGTTTCTAGGTCAAAGGAATCGTCCATTACCACATCTAGTGAATTACTACTTGAAATGGAAAGAGGAGAGGAAAACTTAATCTATCAAGTTTATAGTGGTATCTGTAAGGATTACGGGGTTACAGTAGAACCGTTACACATAGACGTCCAAAGCGATATCCCCCTTTCGCGAGGATTAGGAAGTAGTGGTTCTGCAATCATTGCAGGAATTGAATTAGCAAATACAATAGGAAAATTGTCTCTCTCGAACGAACAAAAACTCATCTCAGCTTTAAAATGGGAAAACCACTTAGATAATATAGCAGCATCATTGTACGGAGGGCTCGTTATTACGACCTTTGTAAAAGGAGTACCTGTTGTTGTAAAATCTGACTGTTCAACAGTGGATATTGTCGCCATTATTCCTTCTTATTCGGTTTCAACGAAAGATGCTAGAAGCGTACTTCCAGCAAGTTTGCCATTTATGGATGCGATTCAAGGAAGTGCCCATAGTAATGTGCTTGTAGCAGCACTATTAAAGGGGGATTGGGACTTAGCGGGTAAGGTCATGAAAAAGGACCTTTTTCATCAAGGATACCGTGCTCCCCTAGTTAATAAATGGGAAACACTTGAAGACTATTCGAGTAAAAATAAAAATGTTTATGGGATGACATTAAGTGGTGCAGGACCAACTGTTCTCCTTTTTGTTCAGGAAGGTTTTGGGGAAGGTGTCGTACAAGAACTTTCTTATCTTCATTGTAAAGTTGAACTACTACAGGTTGAAACATCCGGAAGTAGAATTAACATACTAGAAACGTGTAACGGTGATAGATGTAGTCAATCATAGAAAAAGCGCTCTCTAGTGAATAGAGAGCGCTAAATAGTAGTATTAGAATACTTGTTCGACTTCAATTACTCCAGGAACTTCTTCTAATAAAGCTCTTTCAATACCTGCTTTTAATGTAATCGTCGAACTTGGACAACTACCGCAAGCACCTAAAAGTCGCAATTTTACAATACCATCTTCAATATCCACTAATTCAACATCCCCACCATCACGAAGTAGGAATGGACGAAGTTTATCTAATACTTCAGCAACTTGTTCTCTCATTTCCATAAAATATCAACCCCTTTCCATACTTTTATTATAATTACTTTTAGCTCAAAAATCTATTCTGTTGAATCGAAAACTCAGTAGTAGGAAATTATTATTAATTTGGGTAAAATAAGGTTGAAGGGAAGTGTTGAAGTCATGACATTTGAAAAAGTTGAGGTTTGTGTATATGGTGCTGCGGTGCTCTGTCCAAGTTGTGTAAATTTACCATCATCAAAAGAAACATATGACTGGTTACAAGCCGCCATTTCAAGAAAATTTCCGAACCAACCATTCGACATAACCTATATAGATATTAACGAGCCACCTAGTGATTCAGAGAAAGCAGAGTTTGCGGAGCGAGTTATAGAAGAGGAAATGTTTTATCCAGTAGTGGTCATAAACGATGAAATTGTAGGGGAAGGAAATCCAAAACTTAAAACCATTTATGCTGAATTAGAGAAATATGGCTATAAATCAGAGGAATAAGTAAAACCCTTTGGATCTCGTTCCAAAGGGTTTTTTATAAGCTATTGGAAGAAAATTACGATTAAGAACTTTAGTTCTCATCCTTTATGATACTTATACATCCAAAGGATCCCTGATTTAAGAAGTCTAGGAACTCTACCAATGAGCGCACGATCTGCTACTAGACCAAAACCATGTTTTTTACCAAGAGAACCTAATACCCCTTTTAATTTAATTGGCGGAAATTCACTTGGTGGTTCTTCTCCGCTCCAACGCTTAAGTAATACTTGAACAATCTGTTCAGCTTGCCCCTCAGCTAATTGAGCACTCGGCGCATGAGGAAGACTTGCACAATCACCTACAACGTATACATGTTCATCGTTTGGAAGGTTGTGTTGATTCGTTAAAACGACACGTCCTTGTGCATCCTTTTCTACTTCTAGGTCACGAACTACTTTACTAGGCTGGATTCCAGCTGTCCAAACAATGACATCACAATGAACAGCCTCATCGTTGTTATATATAGTATGTTCTTCAACTTTCGTCACATTAGAGCTACTAATAATTTCTACGTTGTGTTCATTAAACCAATCTTCAACATATTTACTTAATCGTTCAGGAAACATTGAGAGGATATGTTTTCCTCTATCAAATAATTTAATGGTAAGATCAGAACGACTCTCTCTTAACTCACTTGCCAGCTCAACCCCACTAAGTCCTCCACCGACAATACCAACGACACTATTTGCCCCCAGGTTATTTAATGCTTGATAAGCATCACGAGATTTATCAATCGTTTGAATGCTGTAAGTAAATTCGTCTGCTCCAGGAACATTATGGTATTTATCTTCACATCCTAATCCGATAATTAAATCATCATAGGCAATCGGTTCTTGTTTGTGAAGATGAACTTGCTTCGTTTGTAAGTCAATCCCAGTTACATCGCCGTAATGTGCCGTTAATCTAGGGTGTTCAGGAAACGTAACGCGAATATGTTGATCAGAGATCGTTCCAGCAGCAAGTGCATAGTATTCAGTCTTTAAGCAGTGATAAGGGTTACGGTCAATTAATGTAATCTTTACATCATCAGGTAATTGATTTGGTAACAAACGAAGTAATACACGCATGTTCCCATAGCCCCCACCTAAAAGTACTAGATGTTTCATAGTGAATGTCTCCTTTTTGATGCCATAAGTGTCATAAAAATATATCAAGAATGTTCTTAGTAAAAAAGAATCATCATACATGAGAAAATGTTTGTTCAAAATACCACTAAAAAGTATAACGAAAATAGTGGGTAATCACAAGATTTTTATGAAACTAGCGGCATTTAGTCATTGTGCAAAATGAATCCATTGACGTTTACTCTAAAAAGAGGTAGCCTGTAAACGTAGAGGTGAATAGATATGAAGCCGATTATAGAATTTTGTATTAGTAACTTAGCAAGCGGTGCCCAGAAAGCCCGTGAGAAGCTTGAACGAGATCCGAATATGGATATTGTAGAATACGGCTGTTTAGGTTATTGTGGGAAATGCTTTGATTCCTTATACGCTCTTGTGAATGGTGATGTAGTGACTGGAGAGACTCCAGATGAATTAGTGGAAAATATTTATCAATATTTAGAAGAAAATCCAATGTTTTAATTTAAATACAAAAATGCCTTCGTGTATGTGATGAAGGCATTTTTTATATGGATTTTTTTTGTTCCTCTCGTATTTCAGTCCAAACATCTCGAGCTTTTTCAATAATTCCATACTCAATCGTTTGATTTTTCTTCTGAATTACCTTCGACAAGTAAATGATTGCTTGCTTGTCATCTCCTAATCTGCGATACAAATCACCGATTAAATAAAGGAGGCGAAGTTCAGACATTTCGGTTGATTTATAATCCTCATTTCCATATGATTGCACATATTCAAGGACTGCGAGTTTCATAAATCGGAGCTCCTGCTCTGTTTGTCTTTCTTTACGGAAAATCCATGCTAATCTCATATATAATCCAGCTAAAATGATGTGTTTTTCTTTTTTTAATGTCGCACAGTAAATTCCTAATTTGTAAGCCTCAACCGCATCCTTTAACGATCGTTTTCCTCCATAGTCTCGATCTGCCCATTGTGAAGTAATGGATGATTGTATCCCATCTATACTTTTAGGTGGAAAGTAGCTTGAAAATTCATCGGTTACTGAATATCCACACTTTGGACATACACTTACATGGTATAATAACGGACTATTTTCTTCATCCTGATAGTAAGAGCAATAATCGGAATCAGAGTGTACCGTTTTAATGAACCTAGAGCGAACTTTTTTGGTTTTATAAGAATGCTTACAAATCCCACATTTGACAGATTTGTCAAATAGGATATCTAGATTTTCAAGCACGTTGCTCCCTCCTTTTTCTTTTGAATGATATAATTTAAATGTACTAGAAATTACTAATTTACTCAATCGTTTTTCCTACATTTTTGTAAAATATTATTAGAGAGTAGTGGGTATAAATACCTATAAACAGTCTCTTTATCTTAAGTTTTCATCCTAGTGTTCAATACATTGTCAGGCAGCAGCTTTAACTTTATACTTATTGTATGTAGAAAAGAAGGTAGAAGGTGATAAAGTGCAGAATATTCCTTTCACAAAAATGCACGGACTTGGTAACAACTATATATATGTAAATACTTTTGAAAATAGATTAGACGAAGAATCATTACCTGATTTAGCGGTAAAGGTATCATCTGTCTATACAGGCATTGGTTCAGATGGACTGATATTAATTTGTCCCTCTGAGAACGCACCAGTGAAAATGAGAATCTTTAATAATGATGGATCTGAGGGAAAAAATTGTGGAAATGGTCTTAGGTGTGTAGCAAAATATGCCTTTGAGCATGGTATTGTGAAAGATACTTCGTTCAAAATTGAGACTATATCAGGTTTAGTCGATGCAGTGGTTCATGAAAATAATGGAGAGGTGCACTCTGTCACCGTCAATATGGGTGAGCCAAGGTTAACTCGATCATCGATCCCAATGCTCGGAGCGGGTGAAAATGATAGGGTGATTGATGAAGTATTTCCTGTAGGTGGAGAAAACTACCGAATTACAGCTGTCTCAATGGGCAATCCACATTGTATTATGTATGTGTCTACGATTTCTGAAGCACCAGTTCTTTCGGTAGGTCCATTGATTGAAAAGGACCCTAGATTTCCAGAGAGTGTGAATGTAGAATTCGTTGAAGTGGTAAGTGATAACGAGATCCATTTTCGAGTTTGGGAGAGAGGGTCCGGTGTTACCCAAGCATGTGGAACAGGTGCATGTGCAGCTGTTGTCGCTTCTGTCCTGAATAATAAAACGAAACGTGGAGTAAAAACAATGGTACATTTAGCTGGTGGAGATCTTACTATCATCTGGTCGGAGGACGGAAATGTATACATGACTGGGCCGGCTGAAGTTATATGTAGTGGGGAATACTTGTACAAGAAGTAAAGGTTAAACAGTATTGTTGAGCCATTGTTCTAACCTCTGTATACTATATACTATCAACGGAAAAAGGAGGTGCCAAAATTGATCCAAATCTCTGAGGCAGCTGGTTTTCAAATTAAAGACATGATGAAAGAGCAAGAAAATGAGCATTTGTTTCTCCGTGTCGGTGTCAAGGGTGGAGGTTGTAGTGGCCTTTCCTATGGTATCGGATTTGAGGAAGAAAAAAACGATGAGGATATTGAAATTGAACAACATGGCATTAAAGTATTAATAGATAAAGAGAGTGCGCCTATTTTAAATGGTGTGAAGATTGATTTCAAGCAATCGATGATGGGCGGCGGCTTCACGATTGATAATCCAAACGCCATTGCAGGTTGTGGCTGCGGGTCTTCTTTTAGAACTGCACAAAATGCAGGGGCTCCTGAAGATTGTTAAGAAAAGCGCTTGGTTCTATTAGAACCAAGCGTTTTATCATGCTCTAACGTAAAACATTGAGTTATTTAGAACATACTAGTGCTATGTAAAGGCTGCACTTTTGCGTTAGGGTCATAGTACGTTTTAGCATTATTGACGGCTGTAGGTGCTTCTCCAAATCCACAAGCAATCAGCTTCACTTTTCCTTCGTACGTACAAATATCACCAGCAGCATAAATCCCCCTTACGTTTGTTTCCATTTTTGAGTTAACGACGATTGAGTTTTTCTCGATGGTTAACCCCCAGTCCTTAATAGGTCCAAGTGATGAAACAAATCCGAAATTCACAATAACTGCATCTACTTCAAGTGTTTCAATATTATTTCCTTTTACTTCTTGAAGTGTAACCTTTGCAATTTTCCCATTTTCACTTATTAATGTAGTTGGTTGGTACGGTGTTTTAATTTCAACTTTGGAGCTAAACAGGTTTTCTACACTGTGTTCGTGTGCACGAAACTTATTTCTTCTATGTGTTAGGAATACTTTCTCAGCAATTGGCTCAAGCATTAAAGCCCAGTCCACAGCAGAGTCCCCGCCGCCACATACTAAAACCCGTTTCCCAGCAAATTTAGTAATATCATCAACAAAATAATGTAGATTTTTCCCTTCAAACCTACCAGCATCCTCTAAGTCTAATCTTCTAGGTTGGAAAGCACCATTTCCAGCAGTTATGATGATGGTTTTAGAGAAATGATCTTGTTTATTTGTTTTTAATTGAAAGGTTCCATCCTCCAGTTTCTCCACAAACTCAACTGATTCTTCAAGGCAAACGGTTGGTTCAAATTTAGCCATTTGCTCTATTAGATTATTAACGAGCTCTTGAGCACGAACCTTAGGAAAACCAGCCACATCATATATATATTTTTCAGGGTAAAGAGTAGATAATTGTCCTCCAAGCTGAGGTAGACTTTCAATAATTTTTACTCTTGCTTGGCGCATGCCCCCATAAAACGCCGTGAACATACCGGTAGGACCACCGCCAATTATGGTTATATCGTACAAGTTCGACTCTGTCAAAATCATTCCCCCCTAAATGGATTTCATATATAAAGGAAAATTTCTTCATATATTATACATAGTATCTAGGACGGGTATTAATTCTTGAAAAAATAAATTTCCAAATAATACGAAAGTTATCGGAAAAAAACGAAGTGGAATGGGGCAATTTAAATATAGAAAGAGGCATTTTTAGGGTTGAAAATAGAATGAAAAACGAATAATATGAATTGTAGACATTATATTAAGAATTTATGACATTTTTCGCGCAATTTTCTTATTTTTTGCAAAAGTTAGTGAAATTCATCACAAAGAAAAAGAATAAAAAAATTATTTAGATGGATGTGATTGTTATGAGAAAGCCAAAAGTAGTTGTATTAGGTGCTGGTTACGGCGGTATAATGACGGTTGTGAACCTACAAAAGAAATTAGGAGTGAATGAAGCCGATATCACTCTAGTGAACAATAATGATTACCATTACCAAACAACATGGTTACATGAGAATGCAGCTGGAACTCTTCATCATGATCGTTCTCGTATAGCGATTAAGGATATTATTGATCGTAGTAAAGTAGATTTTGTTCAGGATACAGTAGAGCAGGTTGTTCCTGAGGAAAAGAAAGTAATTTTAAAGAATGGTGAAGTTACATATGACTATTTAGTTATGGCGTTAGGTTTTGAGTCAGAGACATTCGGTATTAAAGGACTAAAAGAGCATGCATTCTCGATTGCAAATATTAATGCTGCACGTCAAATAAAAGAGCATATTGAATATCAATTTGCAACATATTCAAATATGAAAGAAAAGAAAGATGAACTATTAACAATCATTGTAGGTGGAGCAGGATTTACAGGGATTGAATTTGTTGGAGAATTAGCAAATCGTGTGCCTGAGCTTTGCCAGGAATTTGATATTGCTCGTGAAAAAGTAAAAGTGATTTGTGTTGAAGCTGCACCGATGATCTTACCTGGATTTGATCCAGAGCTTGTTGAATATGCTAGAAATTACCTTGAAAGAAAAGGAATTGAATTCCGCATCGGTACAGCTATTAAAGAATGTACAACTGAGGGAATCATTGTTGGTGCTGATGACAATGTGGAAGAAATTAAAGCTGGAACCGTTGTTTGGGCTGCAGGTGTTCGTGGTAGTGCCGTTGTTGAAGGATCTGGTTTTGAAGCGATGCGTGGGCGTGTAAAGGTAGAGCCAGACTTACGTGCTCCCGGTCATGATAATGTATTTATTGTGGGTGATTCTGCTCTTATCATTAATGAGGAAATCAATCGTCCATACCCTCCAACAGCACAAATTGCTATGCAACAGGGTGAAACATGTGCTCATAATTTAACGGTATTAATTCGTGAACAAGGTAATATGGAAACATTTACGCCTGATATTAAGGGAACAGTATGTTCTCTTGGCCACGATGATGCGATTGGAACTGTATTTGGCCGCAAACTAGTTGGATGGCAGGCAGCCTTTATGAAGAAAATGATTGATAACCGTGCCTTATTCCTAATTGGTGGACCATTATTAGTAATCAAAAAAGGTAAGTGGAATTTCCTATAATTCCGAAGCTGCTATGATATGATGAAAGGCAAAGACGTAAAAGTCTTTGCCTTTTTTTGTAAGTTTAGAAAGTATAAGCTTCTGGTGTTTAGTTTATACAATATTGCAGCTAAATCCAGCTCCAGCGCCCAGCCACTTGAGGTCAAATAACCTGTCATGCATAAAAGGGAAACCCACCCTTTTTCTTGGGCGCGTGCGCCTTTTGTTCCTAATTCTTCGTGAATAAAAGACTACATACAAGTACTTATTATTTTACGGTTTCACTAAGACACTGTATAAGAAAAACTATGCAAACACTGACGTTCAAGGACTTGGCTCTAGCCAATTTTTTCGTATTTTGTTCATAAAAATTTTGGATATGAAAGAAATATACATTACATTTCGTAAATGAGGGAGTGTTAGGACATGAATAAACGTGGAAATGTTTGGTTAGCTGTTGCTGGACTGGTTACCAATACAAATGGAGATTGGCTTGTCGTCAAGAAGAGATATGGTGGATTAAAAGGAAAATGGTCAATTCCAGCAGGATTTGTCCATCCAGGTGAAACGTTAGATGAAGCTGTCAAAAGAGAAGTGCAAGAAGAAACGGGAATAGCAGGAAATATAACAGGGATTTTGGGGATTCGATCTGGTGTACTTAACGATGAAATTAGTGACAATATGGTAATTTTTTCATTGCGGGCTGAGGGAGATATACGTATTAAGGTACAGCTTGATGAATTATTTGAGGCAATGTTTATGAGTCCAGAAAAATTAAAGGAAGACCCAAATACATCAGTATTACTTCATTATTACATGGAAATGCAAGAAAATCAGTTAACGAAAATGAATGATAAAATTAACCCTGGAGACCATTTTGGTTACACCTCCTATAAGCTTTTTTACTAATGGTCTTCCAGGTATAACAATTATTTTGAAAACGTTTGATAAGATAAGATATTGAAAGATATATGGAGAAATAATTCATTGTATCCGTTTTCATCAGTTATTTTTATCGTTTTTTAGTCCTTTCCTTTTTACTTAAAACTTGATATATTATCAGAAAATTTAAATTATTTAAAAAGGGAGAGAGAAGAGATGAATACAACAGGTTATGAAAAAAAGGACTGCGTATATTGTTCAGGTAAGGGGTATTTTCAATTATTGTTAGGTGGTTCTGAAACTTGCACGTGTTGCGGCGGAACAGGGAAGAAATAAGAAGAGAATATATTACAATCCAGTGAATAGTGATCGGGCTCTGTTGACCAAACTCATTCAATTCAGTACACTAAATGATGATGTGTCCTGGAGGTGAAGAGCAATGCCAATGAGCTTGCCGGTTTTATTAATATCAGTATTACTATTCTTTGTTCTATTCTTTGGAATTGGATTTTTATTAAATATGCTTCTTCGTGCGACATGGGTGATGGCAATTGTATATCCAGTTGTAACAATACTTATTATAGACGAAGTCCGTTTTATAAAATATTTAACAGACACCCAAAACTCTTTCTCGTTATTAAGTAACAGATTAACATCCTTGGCATTAGCTGATATTATTATATTATTATTTGGTTTGTTTGGTGCTATTTGTTCAGGATTAGTGATTAAAACTTTACGCGCTAAAGGTTATCAAATGTTCTAATAGTAACTCCTTGCTGGTTTACAGCAAGGAGTTTTTTTTTGGAATTATATGATAATCCCATTTTTTAAAACAGAATTTTCACACTTTTCACGTATTTTTCCAGATTTCATGAATAAAAAAAATAAATTTTGGAAATGAATAGATGCGTGAGAGGAGTGAAGCTTTAATAATGATTAAATTTCAAACGATTACAAAAAGAATTGCATTAACCGTTTTGTTCTGTTCGGCCTTATTTGCAACCTATACAACCATTTCAGGTGTACAAGCAAAGGAATTATCAGAATGGTTGGAGCGCTACGATCATCCATTTTATTCAGCGTTTTACGATCCGATGACGGGAACTTCAGAAGAAAATGCACTTAGACAAACTAGTTTGTCCTATAAATATTTGAATAAGTTTTCCATGACGCCAACCTCAATCTCATCTAGTGCTGCGGTATCGACTCCGTTATCGTTAGAAGATGCAATTGACTGGTCCCAATATCCAGCGGTTACAGTCACTGCAACAGGCTATACAGCTGGCGTGGAGTCAACAGGAAAAAGTCCAAGTCATCCACAATATGGCATTACATATTCAGGGGTTAAAGTAAAGCGTGATTTGTACTCAACGGTTGCAGCTGATTTAAGAATGTTCCCAATAGGAACCATTCTCTTTATTCCTGGTTATGGGTATGGGGTCGTTGCTGACAAAGGTGGAGCAATAAAAGGGCATAAAATTGACTTGTATTATGAAACGGTTAAAGACGTTTATGAGCAATGGGGAAAGAAGAAAGTCACTGTGTATGTCGTTAAAAAAGGTAATGGAAAATTATCTGAGAAAGATTTAGCGGTGCTAAATGAAGATGAGTCTATGCAAGTGTTTCGTCAGCAGTATATAAAAAATACGAAAAGTTAAAAAAGCGCTCATACGGCGCTTTTATTTTTTTCTAATAGAGTATCTATTCCATCGTTATTTGAAAAAATGGTAGGGTGTAAGATGGATGCTAACTTCTTCAAGCCTACAAGAAGTCTTGGAGAAGGACGACAATATAAAGATTCTTCAAGAATATGAATATTGTTGTTTTGAATCGCCTTCATCTCTAGAGCATTCGGTCTTTTTCGAATCAGTTCAGGCTTCATCTTTTCCTGCTGAACTCCAACCCAAGCGAGGCATATATGGTCTGGGTTAATCTTTCTAATTTCATCCCACTCTGCCTGATAGCTAGCGGTATCCTTATTAGAAAAAATATTTTTACCACCAGCAAGCATACTAATCTCAGTTAGCCAGTTAAATCCTCCTGGGCTAAAGATAGGCTTTGGCCACCATTCCCAATATAATGTTGGTAAATCTTTAATTGCTGATGATCGTTTTTTGTAATCATCAATTATGTTATTATAACGGTTTACTACTTCACGAGCTTTATGTTCATAACCCGTTTTTTCACCAACTAGTAACAAGTCGTCCGCAATATCAGAAAGGGAGCCAGGATTCAAGACAATATGAGGAATGTTTCTTCTTTCTAACTCCACCACGTTTTTCTCCATACCAGGTACACTTAACGATGCGAGGACTAAATCTGGTTTTAATTTCTCTAGCTTTTCCATATTAATGGATAAGTCTGGCCCAAGCCTAGGCAAGTCGCAAATACTCTGTGGCCAATCAGAAAAATCATCGATTCCAACCAATAAGTGTTCAATTTCTAGAAAGGCCAGTAGTTCGGTATTACTGGGACAAATGGATATGAGTCTCATAGTTCCTCCTAGTAAATGAGATAATAAAGTCCAAGTGTAAGCAAGATTCCAGAGAGTCCACCAAAGAATACCTCAATCGGTTGATGACCTAGGAGTTCCTTTAACTCCTTACGTTTTTCTTGTTCTTTCTTTTTCGGCCAATCCTTTGCTTCTTCAACAAATTTATGAAAATCCGATACTAATTTATTTAGTACCGTTGCTTGTTCTCCAGCATGTCTTCTTACCCCAGTTGCATCAAACATCACGATGATAGCAAATACCGTTGCGGTTGCAAAAATAGGCGATTCTAAGCCTTGTTGCAAGGCAATTCCAGTAGCGAGTGCTGTTACTGCTGCAGAGTGAGAACTTGGCATTCCACCAGTACTTGTTAATAACCCCCAGTCAATTTTTCGAGTAGCTATATATTGAATAGGCACTTTAATGAATTGAGCAAAAAAGATAGAGGCTAATGCTGCCAATAACGGAAAGTTTGTAAATAAACTCATCGATCAAACGTCCTTTCGTGCGTAGTATGTTATATCTAGCTGCTTGTATGTGTAAATTTGTTATGATAGTGATATATAATCTTCGTTTAAAAAAGAATTGGGGGATCAAAATGACTGATTATCCAATGGAATACTTTGAATTCTTTATAAAGTTCAATGAAGGTGACTATTACACGTGCCACGATTTATTAGAAGACATTTGGATGACTGATAAAGGGAACTTTTTCCTTAAAGGATTACTCCAAATGACAGTTGCTATCTATCATTATGAATACGGAAACGTAAAAGGTGCAAGATTAATGATGAACGCAGGTCATCGGTACATTCAACCATATCGCCCTACTTATTGGGGACTTGATCTAGAGCATGTAAACCGATTTATTGAACAATGTTTATCTATTATACCACAAGATATAGACAGACTTCCCTTTGAAGAGGTTAAAAAATTGCCTGAGTTACCTAGGCTTTATTTAAATTTAGATGAATAAGGGTATCTTTGCTAATCTCTGATATTTATTGAATTTTAGTGTTGTTCAAAGTGTTTAGATACTCGAAATATTTATGGAGTTTGTCTATAATAAAGATAGATACATATGGAGGTGTTTTCATGTTTACAGTGAAAAATGATTTATTGTTGAATGAAGTAAAAGAAACACTTGTGATTGGTTTGTTTGAAAAGACAACTTCTTTTGAGGGGTTATTAATGGAAGTAGATGTGGCATTCGGAAATATGCTCTCGCAGCTTGTGAAAGACGGAGATATTTCTGCCAAAAGGGGAGTTGTTTCGAAGGTTCCGACTCTGGGGAAACTTGAGGCGAACAGAATTTTTTTCGTTGGTCTTGGAAAAGAAGATGAATTCAATTTTGAACATGCTAGAAGCTCTTTTGGGAAATTATTTAAAAACGTGAAGGCAGCAAAGTTAACAGAAGTTAACGTTCTTCTCGACAGCTTTGTAACGGAAAAGGTAAATGATTTAGAAGCTGCACATGCACTTTCGGAGGCAATGACACTTGCTACATATAAATTTGAAGACTATAAACAAAAATCGAATGAGCCTGAAAAGGAACTTTCAACCGTTATCGTATACTCAAATAGTGATCAAAATGAATTACAAGCTAGCTTAGCGGTTGGTTATGCTTATGGAAGAGGAACTAACTCAGCGCGTACATTGGTCAATACACCAGCGAATATGCTTACGGCAACAGATATGGCAAATTACGCGATTGAGCTAGCAACTAAATATAATATGGAATATGAAATCCTAGATAAAGAGGAAATGGAAAATTTGGGAATGGGTGCGCTTCTTGCTGTTAATAAAGGGTCTGTAGAGCCGCCTAAAATGATCGTTATTAAGTATCAAGGTAAAGAAGAGTGGACAGATGTTATTGGTTTAGTTGGAAAAGGTATCACCTATGATTCAGGTGGATATTCCATAAAGCCAAAGGAAGGTCTTGTTGGAATGAAAACTGATATGGGAGGCGCAGGTGCAGTTTTAGGTGCTATGGAAATTATCGGTGAGCTAAAACCAGAACAAAACGTGCTTGCGGTTATTCCTTCAACCGATAATATGATTAGTGGAAGTGCGTTTAAACCGGATGATGTCGTGACATCCATGAGCGGAAAAACAATTGAAATTTTAAATACAGATGCTGAAGGACGCCTTGCACTTGCAGATGCAGTTACATATGCAAAGCATCACGGGGCCAACTATTTAGTAGACGTAGCGACATTAACAGGCGGTGTAGTTATAGCTCTAGGTCATCATATTACAGGAGCGATGGCAAACAATGAAGAATTGTTCGAGAAAGTGTTACTTGCTTCACATGAAGTAGGTGAGATGATTTGGAGATTACCGATTACCGATAAGATAAAGGAACGTGTAAGAAAGAGCCCAGTGGCTGACTTAAACAATTCACCTGGAAGAGACGGTCATGCCATTTTCGCTGGTGCGTTTATCGGTGAATTTGCTGAAGAGACACCTTGGGTTCATCTAGATATTGCTGGAACAGCAACATCAGCTGCTGAACATGATCTAGGACCAGCAGGTGCAACAGGCGTTATGGCACGTACGCTTGCCTCGTTTGTCGAAGCGTTTAATGATGAAGAGTAATAACGAAGCAGGTTAGCTAATTTAGCTAACCTGTTTTTTTAATAATCAAACGAAAAAAGGATGATTACGACTATTATTTTTAGAATTAGAGCAAATAATCAAAACAGCCAACTTTTTTACAAATAATAGAAATTAGTGTAGCTTTAAAATAAAAATTGACCAAAAAAGCCCTCAAACCATTTACAAAATCAAAAAGAACTCCTTTATTTTGAGAAAATCTTGTTCAAAATGTTTCCTCCCCAATTTCAATTTTAAATTCAGGGTCTGCCATATTGATAATACCTAATTATTTTTTCAGCATTTTCTATCGCTTCGTTAATCATTTCAATTGTTTCTGTAGCATTGATAACAAGTGTTTCGGAATTGCTTTCCATTGAATCAATAGTAATTTTTTCTAATCTTTCGGTGTTAATTTGTGAATGATCTACCTTTACTTCACTATTTTCCTGGCAACCAAATAATCCAATTGAAAAAAAGAAACAGAGATAAGACCAAACTCATTTTTTTTCATAAAAAAAACTCCCTTAACCATCTTCGTTATATAGACGAAAAATGTCCTTTTTCGTTTCAAATCTATTGGCTCCTTACTTCAATAAAGAAATCTATTCTCCTTGTTGAAGAATAGCCCCCGTTTGTAATAGAACTGTTTTGTGCAAGCCCTCTTTACTTTAAGTATATGATTTCACATTTAATATAAAATAAAAAGAGGCTTTAGGCTGCTAATAGAAAGTTGTCCTGTTAATGTTTCAAATACCATATAATCCATCCCCCTTATCCATTTAGTCAAAAAGCTAATGCTCTTATTGAACACTCGCTCCCGTTAAATGAAAAATTTTGAATTATTATCCTTAAATTTATTTCTCATACCCTCATCAACTATCCAGAATATTAGTGCGGATATTAATGTTAATACGATAAGAAGTAAATGTTCAAAAAAGAAAGACAGAACTAAACCAATAATTAGACCAAAGATACTATGAATCAATAATGCATTTTTATTTCTTTGTTTGTCGTTTAAATTCTTAGTCAGATAATCAGATAAGATAGATACTGGTAAGCCAATAAGAAGTATAAATGGAGTTGCACCAACAAGAAGAACACCAAAAGCAGCAAAAAAGTTATAATTAGTAAAACCATCCATTATTGCAAAGAAAAGGTTAAGAAATAATCCAGTTAAGAGAGTGGTTAAAACAAATCCAAAAAATTTCCTTAAAAACATAAAATCCCCCAATTTAAAATAAATTCAATATTGCTTTATTACTAAACTGTTCCTTTAACTTAATAAACTTCCACAAAAAAGCACTTCTCCTTCTTGCAGAAATGCCCCCTTTAGCTTAACAACGAAAATATTATCCACTTTGAATTTCAAAACAGAAATAACCAAAAGGTAAATCGACTTCTTTTAATTTCATTTCTGACTTTGCTACATTCATCATTATGGGTAGAAGTTCTCTTAAACTTTCCTTGTATTTTTCAAGAGCAATTTTATAAGAAGTTACATCGTCTTTTTGACATAAAGGATATAATATTGAACCTAATCTCAAATCGTTAAGTGTTCGTTGGGTATCTGGAACATCAAGACAATCTATAATATGTTCCTTCTGGATTTTCTCGTCAAACCAATCTCTGCATTCTATAAAAAACATATATTCTTCAAACTCAATTTGACTATCCAATTGTTCATTTATATAAAATGGTGTAATTCTTACAAAATCGGTAGTTGAATTAGAACTAATAATTTCATCCAATATACCTACTAATCCTGAAATTGTAGGGTAATATCTATATTTTCCATTATAATAAGCAGTATTGTTATAAACTATTTCATTAATCTTTCCACTTTTATTTAGTAACATATATCTTTACACCTACTTCTTCAGTCCATTTAAGTAAGAATTATTTTATCTTTTCTTCTTACACTAACCCGCCTCGAATAGTAAAGTAAGCGTTCCTGCTTGTTCCAGAAACGCCCCCAATAGTTTAAGTGAGAATCTTTACATACTGCCTTCTTTAAATTATTGTTTTGAGGTTATTCTCTTTCTTTCACTACATCTGTAATAATTTCCCTATACTTTTAATAGGTATTTTATTACATAGGGAGGTGGTCAAGTAGTGCGTAAAAGCCGATTTGCAGTTTCGATTTTATTTTTCATTTGCATTGCTGGATGTTCATCATCAAACATAAAACTAAATAATCGAGATAATCTATCTAATCATTCGGACATTATTTCTTCTGTGGCTTACATTAGTGCAGAGAACGCTTTAGTATTTAATGGTTACAGTAAGAATTGGGAGATTACCTATGTCGCACACATAAATGAAAAAGGCGAAAATTGGTATGTGAAAGTTATTAGGTATAAAGGAAAACCTGATAAGTCATTATACACATACGAACCAAATGGGGATGAACCCCCTATTTACTACACCATCAATAAACCCTTTGGTAAAACTAGTAGCAAAACTGCGTTATTAAAAGATAACACATCATATAATAGAGGTTATACCTGTTGTTCTAATAAGATAAATCAAAACACTACCTTACAAGCAACTGTTAAATGGAAAGGGAAAGAAGAAAAACTCGTGCTGACTTTTGTTGAGCCTAGTAAAATAGAACCTTTTATAAATTAACTTTTCAACAACCGCACCGCATAGTTGAAATTTAAATTTACCATTTCACTTAAAGAACCCATATACTATTGCGAATAGCACTAATACAATCGAAAAAACATAAATTCCTATCATAAAATAACCAGTATGTTTTGCTTTTTTCGGTAAATTTTTCTTATCAAATTCAAGGGAACCATCAATTTTCTCAAAATGGTCTATTACATCATTAACCGGTTTCTTTCTTTTAGGTTCGTTATCCAAAGTTATCCCTCCATCACTTAACTGCCTCTTTACTTCCATTGGGGCAATCCCTTTTCCTTCCTCATCAAATAAAGATCAGCAGCTGCTGATCTTATTTCTCTTATTCAAGAAGTGCCCCCTTTAGTTTAAGTACATTTCTTCACAATTTCTAGTGTAAATATTTCTGTCATTAAAAAATGAGACCACTCTATAGTCCCATTATCTATGTTTTAATTATTTTATTAATGCATTTAGTTTTGCTTGAACATCTTTTAATACCTCAGTGTTCACTTTTCCAAACTTTTTTCTGACAATATTTTTAGATAGTGTGTAAACTTTATCTGCTCTAACTGCAGATGTTGTTTTGAGTGTACCCTCATCTAAGTTAGCTTCTTCAATAACTACTGAATAGTCAAGATCTCTCAACTGAGATGTAATAGCGACAACAACAATATCTTCAGTAATTTTGTTATAATCATCATTTGATATAATTAACACAGGGCGTTGTTTTCTATTTGTTAGGTCACTAAACGGGACTAGAATTAAAACAATGTCACCCTGATTATACATCATTCCAAATCTCATCATCTATTTCATTGTCCCAAAAATCCAGGCTGCTTTCACTAGCCTTAGTTAAATCCTTAGACAAGCTTCTTTCTTTATTTGCCTTTAAGTATTCAGCAAAGTCTAAGATTTTATCTACCTCTTGTTCAGGAATCTCATCAATAATTTTAAGTAAACGCTCTTTGGCAGTATTCATTGTGGTCACCCACCTTTTCATGAATGGTTTCTTATATTATATCACTTTTATTTTTATGAAACTATATACACCCATGACAATAAATTACTATAGAAACCAAATCTGTCTTAATTTCAGAATCATCGTCCTGTCATACTTGTTGTTCTCTTGTTCATACAGATAGGTAAAGGTTTGACATTATCTCCCCCTTTTCCCCCTGTTCACACCGTACATGCGACTTTCACCGCATACGGCGTTCCAACTAATCTAAT
>NZ_JBHUEM010000024.1:0-167035 GCF_042680805.1 Bacillus salitolerans
GATAGAGTCTATATAATTGTGTAAAAAGAAAAGGGGTCATACGAATCCCATGTTACAATGTTTTCGACCAAGAAAATTTTGTACAGGAGGATTTGTTATGACCCAGTTTAATCTTACTCTAAATATTGACCAATTAAAAGACCAAGTAATGAGTTCTGATCTTGAGGCAGTTGTTAAATCTTCTCTTGTTTTAGTGCTCAATGAATTTATGGAGAACGAACGAGAGGATTACCTACGTGCCAGTTCTTATGAAAGAACGATGAACAGGAACGACTACCGAAATGGATATTATGAGCGTGATTTCTTAGTCTCTATTGGTAAAATTAAACTCACTGTTCCTCGTACAAGGAACGGCCAATTCTCTACCTCTGTCTTTGAGAAGTATCAGCGTGCAGATCAGTCTCTTGTTCTCTCTATGATGGAGATGGTTGTTAACGGTGTATCTACTCGTAAAGTGACAAAGATTATGGAACAGCTTTGTGGAGAAAGTGTTTCCAAATCACTAGTGTCTACTATTTCTAAGAAGTTAGACCCTATTGTAAATGAATGGGCCAATCGACCACTTAACGTCATGTACTATAAGTATGTCTATGTAGATGCCATGTATATAAAAGTCCGTGAACATCAACGAGTTGTTTCAAAAGCTGTTTATATAGCGATTGGAGTCAATGACAAAAACCAACGAGAAATTATCGGCTTAAGTGTAAACCACGTAGAATCTAAAACTGGATGGAATCAGTTCTTCGAACACTTAAAATCTCGTGGCTTTCAATCACCTAAACTTATTATTTCAGATGCACACAAAGGCCTAAAGGCAGCTATTCATGAATCATTTGTGGGATCAAGTTGGCAGCGTTGCACCTTCCATTTTAAAAGGAACATGTTTGACTGTATGCCAAAGAAAAATTCAAGTGATGCCAAACAGGAATTACTCAGAATATTTGATGCCCCTACCCCAGAGGAAGCGAGGATATTAAAAAATGAATTTATGAATAAATATGACTCTCAAGATCCCTACGCAAATGTATTAGAGCGCTTAGACGAAGGCTTCGAAGATGCCATACAGTTTATGAATGAACCAATCGCCTATCACAAACAACTAAGGACTACTAATAACCTTGAAAGACTTAATGGAGAGATTCGTAGGAGAGAAAAAGTGATTCGAGTATTCCCCAATACTCAATCCGCTTTCCGTCTTATTGGTGCTGTCTTGATGGACTGTCAGGAAAGAATGGATCCAGGCAATAGAAAGTTCCTCGTACAAAGGTGATTTGACACGGAGCCTCTGCGAGTAAGGGTAGTGAGCCATGTGAGCTAGCTTTATTAATTTGCTCACTGCATGAGGCTACCATACTCGCTTCTCCGTGTAAAATCGAAGTGAAAAGAGATGTTGACCTCGTTCTAATACAAAATATAATCGATAATACTTATTATTTTTTAGTTGAAAACATTGTTAATTTAATTTACACAATAATATGGACTTGACTAACTTAAAAGCTTTTATCAGCAATTATCTTAATTTTATCAGCAACTTTTCTAGATTTCGGAAATATCCATATCACTAGGGTTATGACTTACCAATCAAAAAAGTCTCCTACAATGAGGAGACCCCTTTCTATTTTAACGTTCTTCGTAAAAATTCTCTCGTCCGCTCTTCCTTAGGATGTATAAAAATTTGCTCGGGGCTACCTTCCTCCGCAATCACTCCTTTATCCATAAATACGACACGGTTAGAGACGTCCTTTGCAAACTCCATTTCATGGGTCACGATCATCATGGTAAGACCAGATTCTGCTAGTTCTTTCATGACTTTTAGTACCTCACCAACCATTTCAGGATCAAGAGCTGAGGTTGGTTCGTCAAATAACATGACATCTGGTTCCATCGCTAGTGCCCTTGCGATAGCAACACGCTGTTTTTGTCCACCTGAAAGCTGTCTAGGCTTTGCGTTCACATACTCATCCATCCCGACAACCTTAAGATATTTCATTGCTACCTTTTCAGCTTCTTCCTTTGATCTTTTTAACACCTTAACTTGGCCAACAACACAATTATTCAGTACATTGTGATTGTTGAATAAGTTGAACTGTTGGAAAACCATCCCAAGTTTTCTTCGATAACCATGTATATCATGCTTTTCATCTAATATATTTTCACCCTTATAGATGATTTCTCCACCGCTTGGTCTTTCTAATAGATTCACACAACGGAGCAGCGTTGATTTACCTGATCCAGAAGAGCCGATGATACTAACAACTTCACCCTTGTTCACAGAAAAGTTAATATCTTTTAACACTTCATGTGCACCGAAGGATTTGCTTAAATGCTTGATATCAATTATCTTTTCCAACTCACCGTCTCCTCCTCTACATTTTAATATTCGTATAGCCTTCTGCTGGATTCATAACCGGTGCTGCTGGTGTTTTCATGTAATTGTCTGGACCATCTAATCGTCGTTCGAAGTAACGTAAGATTAACGTGACTGTGAAGGTTAAGACAAAGTAAATCGCACAAGCAACGGTGAATGATTCAAAGTATCTGAAGTTGTTCCCGGCAATTGATTTCGTTTGAAAGTAAAGTTCTGTAACGGAGATTACGTTTAGTACAGATGTATCTTTAATATTAATAATAAAATGATTCCCAGTGGCTGGTAAGATATTTCGAATTACCTGTGGTAACACGACATTCCACATCGTTTGAAAATGGTTCATTCCGATTGCTTGAGATGCTTCAAATTGTCCTTTATCAATAGAAACAATTCCTCCGCGGACAATTTCTGCCATATATGCACCTGTATTAATTGAAACGATTAAGATAGCTGCCACTATCCGATCCATATCAAGTCCAAATGCTAAGGCAGCTCCATAAAAAATAACCATAGCTTGTACAATCATTGGTGTTCCGCGGAACACTTCTATATAAACGGATAAAATGGTGTTGATTCCTTTAAATAATGTTCTTTTCGCCCCACGCTCAGGCATTGGAATTGTGCGTATCACGCCAATTAATAAACCAATGATGGCACCAAATATCGTCCCTATCAAGGAAATTAAGAGTGTCACACCAGCTCCACGAAGAAACATCGGCCAGTTTTCAACTAGAATTCTTACTACCCACTCGAAGCTCATCTTTTTCCTCCTCCTTACAAAAATTATGAAACCGACCACATTCAAACTGCAGCCGGTTTCATATGTTTTCGTCGAATTTTATTCTGCTGCTGGTTGATTTTGAATTGCAGCATCCATGATGCTAATGCGGTCTTCTTCTGAAATACCCGCTAAAACTTCATTAATCTTCTCAGTCAATTCGCTTCCCTTTTCTAATCCTACTGCGATTGCAGTATCATCTTCTGATGTTTCAAATCCTTCTGTGAATGATACCATTACAAAGTTATCGTTAGCAGCAGAAGCACTTACACCTTCTGGACGTTCTGATACATATCCATCAATGACACCTGATTCAAGTGCTACTCTCATTGCCGGGAAGTTATCCATTGCAGGTTCTTTTGATACACCTTCAATTTGGTCAATCACAGAGTAATGGAATGTATTTAATTGTGCTGTAATCTTAGCACCACTGAAGTCTTGAATCGATGTAGCATTTTCAAATTGGCTACCCTTTTTCACAACGATGACTAAATCTGATTTATAGTAGTTGTCAGAGAAATCAATTGTCTCTTTACGTTCTGCTGTTGGAGACATCCCTGCGATAATTGCGTCAATTTTACCAGAAGTTAGAGCTGGCACTAATCCGTCCCATTCTGTTTTTACAATCACTAATTCTTTTCCTAAACCTTCAGCAATCTTTTTTGCGATTTCAACATCGTATCCACCTGCATACTCAGAGCTTCCTTCAATTTTCACTCCACCGTTTGAATCATCCATTTGTGTCCAGTTAAATGGAGCATATCCCGCTTCCAGTCCAACCTTAAATGTGTTGTCATCCTCTCCACTTGTTCCGCACCCTACTAATAGAATCATTGTAGATAATGCAAGTGCTAAAAATAATGATAATTTCTTTCTCATTGTTCATCTCTCCCCTTTTTCCTATTGAATTGCCAATCAGGCAACCTGATACTGATAGTTTTTTAAAAATTTCACAACAAAAAACGACCTGAGATGAACTCAGGTCGCAGTATACATAGTCGCCCGTAATTCCTCATCTTTCCCAATTGAGATAGCACACCTCAGATAAACAGGGACGTTTATCTAAGACAGTCCTGCAGTTCTTAACTGCAGACCCAGCTTGTAAAAGTGAGGCTATTACAAGCTTCGGCGACATTTCCTTCTCCTTAGGATCATAGCTTCTCAAGCTCCGCTAAGGACTGTTAAATCTCGCACCTCTACCCCACTGAAAAGTGAGGTTATATTCAATTAATACCTAAATCCTACAACAGCATTCGTTATCTGTCAATGACAACTGGCCACCCATACATAAATTACCACTTTAGCTTACTGATATATTTTTCGAATTTTACTCGTTTCCTTACCCTAGAACTCTACAAGTTTATCTTACTTTGAATCAAACACCATAACCATTTCAGGCTTCGGTTGTCCATTACGTCGATACCATTGCATAAAAATAAGAACTAGTAGAATCCCATCGATGAGGTCTCCACCATAGTACATAATCATAGCCCCTTGTTCAGCATCTTTCAGAGGCACCCCATATGGAGGATTTGAGTATAGGTATTTTGACAAAATTCCATGCGCAGCTAATGCTAGTATGAAAACAATCGATCGATACAAGACAGAAAATCGGTGTATGACTGGATCCATATATACCATTGAAATCGTAAATACATAACCAGCTATAAATACATGTAGATGAATAAAAAAATACAAAACGCTATTGTTATGCATGAGCAAATACAAGTCCGTCGTATATAGTACCCATAGACCACCAATATTAAGTAAAGTCGCAACTATCGGATGGGTAATCAATCGAACTTGCCAACATTTTAACAAAAATGCAATTTTTCTTGCGACAGAAACGTGCACACTTTTAAATAATAAGGTCATCGGACTAGACATTGCCATGAGTAATGGAGCAAACATACCGAGAAATAAATGACCTATCATATGAACCTTGAAATCATAATGAGCTTGAGTTGCAAAAGGTCCCATAACTGTAAAAAGCACGAGGCATGAACCAAGTCCCCATAGAATTAATTTGTAAAGAGGCCACCTTTTATGTTTCCTGTACAAACGGAACACCGCAAAACCATATAAGATGATTCCAAGCATGAATAAAGTGGCCAAAAGAGATTGAGATAGGATAGGATTCCCATAGTGAACATTTTCTCCATGATGTATATGATTCAAGACATTCATTTGGCAACTCCTTCTGCCGTCTTTTCAACTGAAGTTCTCCGTTTCCATAGAAACAAACCCATAACAATCATTACGATGGCAATAATGTTCCATACCCAATCGTATATGTATACATTTTCTACATATCGAATTTGATGTAATCTCATTAATTTATGCTGAACGGTTCCATCATACAGCTGAAATCCACCAGCTCCTACTAGTACACCACCCCACCATTTTGTGAGCAATAATGCGTTTTCCCTCCTTAAATCAGCAAACATAAACAAGCTACCAATGGTTGCAAACCAACTGAACGCGTGAAACAACCCATCCGATATAAGTCCAATATCTGTCGTCGATTTATCATAAAAGTGATGCCAATGTAAAAGTTGATGAAATATCGTTTCATCTACAAAGGCAGCAAGACCTATTCCAAATAATATCCCTGACCACATATTTCTTTTTGAATACATTAGCGCACCCCTTCAAACATTATATTTATACCTCCATTTATCTCCGTTTCTCCAGCAGAAGTATACATTCGTAATCAACTATTTAACCCTCGAAATGTTTCAACAATCATTCGCCATTCCACCCTATTTATGATACGATACATAGAACATATGTTTTGGTGGTGCGTCATGGAAAAGGAAATGAAGGTTTCAGTTCGCGGATTAGTTGAATATGTTTTTCGAAGTGGAAGTATCGAAAGCTTCGTAAAGTCGAGTAGTTCTTTTACAGAAGGGACAAAAGCTCACCAACTCGTTCAAGCAGAGTATAAGGAACATGATCAAAAAGAGGTCTACCTCCAAGCTCTAGTTGAACTAGACTCGTTTACACTTTCTATTGAAGGAAGATGTGATGGCTTACTTCACCATGAAGAAGGCATTACATTGGATGAAATAAAATCAACAAGCTTACCTCTTCACACCATTGAAGAAGATTCCTATCCCGTTCACTGGGCCCAAGCACTTTGCTACGGGTATATGTATTCCAAAGATCATGCCCTTACATCGATACATATTCAACTCACTTACGTACAACGAGAAACTCAAGAGCAAAAGCGTTTTAATAAAGCCTACTCCTTCTATGAGCTAGAAACATTCATGGATAAGTTAGTAAAAAACTATGCACCTTACGCAGAGTTAATCATAAAAAATAAACAGGAACGTATACAGTCGATAAAAGACTTGTCCTTTCCTTTTGAGAGGTATAGAGCAGGACAACGTAAGCTTGCAGGGGCTGTTTATAAAACGATAACGGAAAAGAAGCGTTTATTTGCACTAGCACCAACTGGTATTGGAAAAACAATTTCCACCCTTTTCCCTTCCATTAAAGCTATTGGGGAAAGTCAGGCAGACCGTCTATTCTATTTAACAGCCAAGACCATCACAAGAACAACAGCGGAAGAAAGCTTTGCACTCTTACATAACAACGGGTTAAAAATGAAGATTGCCACCCTTACTGCGAAGGATAAAATCTGTTTTAAAGAAGAAACCAGGTGTCAAAGTGATTACTGTGAATTTGCAAATGGCTATTACGACCGGATTAATGAAGCCATTTTGGACATATTGAGATCCGAATATTTATTAACCCGCCCCATAATTGAAAAATATGCCCATAAGCACCGGGTATGTCCATTTGAATTTTCAGTGGATCTTGCCTACGCTGTGGATGCAGTCATTTGTGACTATAATTACGTGTTTGACCCAAGAGTGTCATTTAAGAGGCTATATGAGGAACAGAAAAAAGAAACCGTTGTGTTAATTGATGAGGCACACAACCTAGTCGACCGCGGGCGAGCCATGTATTCTGCTGAAGTAAACAAAGCTCCGTTCTTACAATTGAAAAGACATTTTCAAGCAAACAAAAAATCTGAGCTTTATCGACTCTCTAATAAAATCAACCAGTATTTCATAGAAAAACGTAAGCAATCGAACGAAAATGAGTGGTCTGAAAAACACTTCTGCACTGAATTCATCGAATTACTTACCTTATTTACCCAGCATGTTGAAGGTCAATTACACCATTTTGAAAAAGATGCAATCTATGAGCTCTTACTTGAAACGTATTTCCAATCCAACCATTTTATCAAAATATCAACTCTTTACGATGAACGATTTGTGACTCTCTTTAATAAACAAAATAGTGATGTTAATGTAAAGCTCTTATGCTTAGACCCATCTTTTCTACTTAAGCAATATGGAAAAGGATTTAAGAGTAAGATTTTCTTTTCCGCGACAATTTTTCCATTGCCTTTTTATAAAGAGATGCTAGGTTCAGAAGAAGGGGATTATTCTATTCGTATCCCTTCGCCTTTTAAAAAGGAGCAATATAATGTAACGATTCATCCTGTTTCTACTAAGTATCAACATAGAGAAGATACAAAAACAAAGATTGCGGAATTAATCGTACAAACATACTCAAATACAATCGGTAACTATCTTGTTTTTTTCCCTTCATACCAATACATGAGTCTCCTATTAGAAGAAGTTAAAACGCTCTCTCCTTCATTTAAGATGATTATCCAACAGAGGGAGATGGACGAAAAACATCGTGAAGATTTTCTTCATCACTTTCAGGATCATCCAAAGCAGACTCTAGTTGGTTTTGGTGTTCTTGGTGGAATCTTTTCAGAGGGTGTGGATTTAAAAGGAGATCGTTTAAATGGAGTAATGATCGTTGGGGTCGGTCTGCCTCAGCTTTCATATGAACGATCATTGATGAAGGATTACTTTCAAACGACTGGAAAGAACGGGTATGACTATGCCTATGTCTATCCAGGTATTAATAAAGTATGGCAGGCTGGTGGACGATTAATTCGTTCTGAACGCGATCACGGAAGGATACTATTAGTGGATGATCGATATAATAGCACAAAGTATAGACAATTACTCCCTAAAGAATGGGTATAGTATTGTATACAAGGAATTGTTTCTAAAGAAAAGGTTCATGTATGTAAAGGGGGGAGTATCATTAAAAATAATAAAAAAGTGCTATTATTTTTAGGAAATATAGTAATAGGAATTATTTCATATTATCTATACTTATACTTGTGGGTCTTCCTTAGTTGGGGAGAACCCTTCCGTTTCTTCTCTGATGAGCTTTTCATAAGCTTTCTTATAAGTGTAATCATGTTTCTAGTATACAACTACCTATTGTTACGTAAGGAAACCACATCTAAAAAGTATTGGTCACTTTCATTTACAATTACTACTATTACGCTTATTATCATCATTGCAATTATTGAGTACTCCTAGCAGGAAAACAACAAATGAAACCATCCATCCTGTCTTCTCGTATATATACTACACAATATCTTCACAAGGAGATGGTCTAATGTATATTTTAATCGGAATTCAATTGTTTATTATCGGCTTATTTTTTCTGTTAGGATGGGCTGTCAAATATAAAGGAAATTACGGCTTGCTATCTGGATTTTCAAACAGGCCAAAAGAAGAGCAGGAACAATTGATTCAAAATGGGTACCCCCAGAAGACTGGGGCCGTACTTATTTATACAGCGGTCGGAATGCTTCTTCTTATGCCGCTTTATTTCACACCTTTCCTCTATGCAATTGAGGTACAATTTGGTTTTATGCTCCTCTTTTTAATGGGTGGGTTTATTTATATCTCAAAATATGATGTACCTAAAAAAAGAAAAAGAAGCTACATCATCAGTTCACTTATGGCCACAATTACGATAGGTATTATCGTGACTGTTTTTTTCATTGGGTATCAAAATATAGAAGTTGAAATTTATGATGATTCATTTGAAATTAACAGTGCGTATGGGGGTGTATGGAATAAATCGGATATTACTCACATTGAGTTGTTAGATGAGATGCCTGATGTTACCTGGAAAATTAATGGCTTTGGATTATCAACGGTGGCAAAGGGATACTTTAAGGTAGAGGGTTATGGTAAAAGCCTCCTTTTTATTACAAAGGAAGCTCCTAATATCTATTTGAAGGTGAATAATGAACATATCTTTCTTAACGGGGAAACTCCTGAACAAACGAAGGTAATGTTTCAAGACTTAAACAAAATAAAGTGAAACTTCAATCAGTGGGGGTTTTCCTCATCCCCACTGATTGTTAGTTGAACCAATCAGGTTCTTACTGGCGCTTATCCCCCACTTAAACTTCTCGATTCATTTAAAGTTTTGAAGTAGGGGTCTTAGCGCCAGTTGGAGTGGGATAAACAACAAGTAGGGGACAAGATAAAACTGTCCCTTTTTTTATTGCTTTGAAGTGCGGGAAGGTTTTTCACTTTGAGGTATTGCGTTACCTACCTGTCCTGCTTGAGAATTGTAACCTTTATTACTACCAGCATATCGCTTATAATCGTCCGGTCGGTCTAAGCCCCTTGCATTTTTCGCCATATACTTTCACCTCCTTTTATGTAATGTTTCCTCTAATGAATAAGAGTATGTTAAGAAGAACAACATTAATTTTAAAAGTTATCACATACTAATGAAGGATAGAAAGGAGGGATGACATGGACAAAAAGAGCAGCAACTTAAGCAAGGAAAACCTAGAGATTGCGGGAAGACAGTTTGACCCTTCAGACTACGAAGGTGAATCGCAGCTCGAACAAGGATTAGCCATTACACATGAACAAGCTGGTGACGATTACACGGAAGGAACAGTTGATCAGCTATTAGAATAATGCCAGGTCAAAGCACTTGTTAGACAATGAACAAGTGCTTTGACTTTTTCGTATTTAGGCTGAAAAGGTGTGGTAATAATCCCCAAATTAATGTAAAATATCTCTTTCAAAGGAATTTTATAACTTCATTAAGGAGATGAACGATGAATCCTTCCACTTTAAAAGCCTCTCACCTATTGAAAGTGTACGTTTGGGCATTATCATTTCTTAAACCGTACCAATTACTATTTTTTCTTGTTATTGGTTGTAGCATTTTTATCACGGGAATTGAGTTACTCATTCCAAAGTTTATTCAATATTTTATAGATGTCATCGTTCCTGAAAAGAACACACGCCTTTTTTTTACTCTCCTTGCGATTACAATCGGTTTGCTTTGCTTTATGATTTTCCTAAGTAGTATTCGAAATAACTTGCAACGCCATGTGCAGGAAAAAGCTGCAAAGGATATTCACTATTCAATTTTTCAACATCTTCGGAAACTAGGTTTTTCTTATTTTGAAAAACATCCAATTGGTGAAACGCTGTCCCTTATGAACACTGAAGTCACGGCTGTTCAAGATTTATACCGCAGGTTCTTACCATTTATGATCCAGGAAGCGATATTCTCCATCATTGCAATTATTTTATTGTTTTCGTTAAATATTCAACTGGCACTCATCATCATTCCAGCGTTCTTACTTTATTATTTGGTCGGGCCAAAATTCGAACATAAGGCTTCCATACTTAGTAAGGAGTTAAGTACGAATCGTGTAAATCTTAATAAAAAAATATATGAATCTATGTCCTCACTCTTGGAAATTCGTGCCTTCTCATCAGAAGATTGGGAGTATAAGAGATTGGATGACAAGGTCCAAACCTTTAACGGTAGTATGATTAAGGCTTACCTGTACGCCTATATTCGAGGTACTGTTCGAAGGCTATCCTACTATGCAGGTGCGATAGCTATCCTAATATACGGTTCTATTTTAGTTCAATCGAATACTTTGACAGTTGGAGAATTCTCTGCTTTTTTATTGTATTATTTTAACGCTATGCATCGTTTAACGTCAGTTGTTACCTCTTTAACAGAACAAAGGGTTCTTATGTATCAGGTGGACAAACTTTATCAATTTATGAAGCAAAGACCTGATATTGAAGACCCTCTAGAGCCTTCGATGATAGAGAGCCTACAAGGAAAAATTCAATTCAATCATGTTTGTTTTCAATATCCAACTTCTAGTCCCATTTTACAGGGCTTTACTCTTACTGTGAAACCTGGGGACCGGGTTGCCTTTGTAGGAACGAGTGGTAATGGTAAATCAACGTTACTGAAGCTTATCGGGAGATTTTACGATCCTACAGGCGGGTCCATTCTTATTGATGATGTTCCACTTCAGCATGTAGCTCTTTCCACGCTCCGTGATTCGATTGGTTACGTTTTTCAAGAAACGTATCTGTTCGGATCGACTGTTTGGGAAAATATACGGTTTGGTAACCCAGAAGCGACTGATGAACAAATCGTTGAAGCTGCTAAAGCTGCGTTCGCCCATTCATTTATCACTGAGCTTGAAAATGGATATGACACGTTAATTGGAGAAAGAGGAATTAAGCTATCTGGTGGACAAAAGCAACGTATTTCGATTGCTAGAATGTTTTTAAAAAACCCCCAAATTATTGTACTCGATGAGGCAACCTCTGCCCTTGATAACGTGAGTGAACATGAAGTGCAATTGGCACTAAATACCCTTATGAAAGGAAAAACAACACTAGCAGTTGCTCATCGACTTACTACCATTCAAGATTACGATCAAATTGTTGTAGTGGACGAAGGAAAAGCTGCTGAAGTAGGCACCTTTGAAGAGTTAATGAAAAGAAAAGAAAGATTCTATCATCTATATAAAGGGAAAGAACCAAATAGTCATCAGCTACAATCTACTTAATTGGTTAAAGGAGATGCCTTATGAATAATTTCAAATGGCTCATGCAATACATCAAAAAAGTAAAATGGCTTTTTACCCTTTCATTATGTTTACTCTTTTTAGAGTCAGCGGCCATTATTGCCTCAACTGGATTACAAAAATACATCATTGATGATGTGTTCATCGATGGAAACTATGATCGATTGATTCCAATTTTAGTCCTTTTTGCTTGTTCATTTATTTTGTATGCAGCGCTTTTTACGTTAGCACCACATACCTTTCACCGAATACAGGCTAGAATTAGAGTCATGTTGACAAAGGACTTTATGGAATATATGAGAAAAATACCTGTACAGTCCTTTCAAAATGAACGCGTAACAAAATTTGTTCATTATTTATCTCATGATGTTGAACAGGTTGCTGGAACAATAGGCGGCTACATCCCAAGAACCTTACAGTTTGGTGTGTCCATTATTATTCTATCAATCGTCATCTTCCTTTCTAGCCCACTGCTACTCTTTTCCGTACTAATTTTTAGTATTCTATATGTTGTAGTAGGAAGAGTATTTGGACCACTCATTCGGAAAAAAGCAAAGGAAGTACAGGACAAAAAAACCGCTTTGCTGATCCATATCGAAGAAGGCATTGCTTCCACCCGGGAAGTGATGGCTTACAACCGGTTGGAATGGGAAAACAAGCTATATAATCGCTACTTTGGCCGTTACTTTGATGCTGTTTTGTCAGAGGCAAAACTAGCAAACAGGCAATTGTTTTGCAGTGAGCCTTTAAAATGGGGAGCTAACCTTATCGTGTTAGGGTATGGAGGGTATAGTGTCATTCAAGGTTCTATATCTGTTGGACTATTTATTGTTGTGTATCAATTCACCTCGCAGCTGATGGGCTCGCTGCAACAACTGTTTGCATTTTCAATGGAGCTTGCGGGTAAGAACGCCTTAATTGATAGACTTCGCACTGTAATGGACGGTCCAACGGAGAATGATGGTGTATCCTCTTTACATTCTCCATATAAAGAGATTCGTTTTGATCAAGTCTCATTCACTTATCATGCTGAAGATGACCATTACGTACTAAAAGACTTATCCTTCACCATCCCAGTTGGAAAAAAGGTTGCATTTGTTGGAACGAGCGGTGGGGGAAAATCTACGATTGCTCAACTATTAATTCGGTTTATCCACCCTTCAAAGGGACAAATATATGTGAATGATACTTCTTTAGAGGACCTTAAGTATAATGAGTGGCTTCATTCGATTGGAATCGTCCCTCAGGATCCTTATATTTTTCCTGACACCGTTCGAAATAATATCATAATGGGAAGAGAACATATTTCCGAACAACAAATGATTGACATGTGTAAGATTGCGGGCATACATGATTATTTTCTAACCCTTCCAGAGGGATATGATACAGAAATAGGTGAACGAGGAATTACTTTATCTGGTGGACAACGTCAGCGACTTGCACTTGCAAGAGCTATTGTTAATAACCCGGATATCCTGATCCTTGATGAGGCTACCTCTGCTCTTGATCTTGAAACAGAACGGCAAGTCAAAGCAAACTTAGATACAATTCGTTCAGGAAAAACGACCATCATGATCGCACATAGACTTTCTACTATTCAAAACGCTGATATTATTTTCGTAATAGACACTGGACGGATTGTGGAGCAGGGAACTCACGAAACATTAATGAAAGAAAACACCCTCTATAAAGAATTGGTAGTGGCCGAGAAGAACCTAGAACAAGGAGCTTAAAGAAGAAGGGACAAGTGAAATTTCTTGTCCCTTTTCTTCTTATTGAGTGATTGAACCTACTGATTTGTCTTTCTTTTTAAGTGATTGTATTTTTCCGTATGTGATCGTTCTCCATATCCATTCAAAAGGACCAAATTGGAATTTTTTTAGCCAAACATAACTAAATAAAATTTGCAGAGTAAAAATGACTAAGCAAATTAGTGTCCCAACAGTTAAGCTTACATCTCCATAGAAACCAAATCCTACAAATAAAATCACACAAACAATAGACTGAGACAAATAGTTGGTAAGTGCCATTTGTCCAACATATCCTAATGGCCTAAGCCTTATCAGCCATACTTCGCTTCTTAATAGTGATGCCAATGCAAAAATATAAAAGAAACAAAGTGAAACACCACTTAAACTAGTAAAGAGCTGAATCATCGAATCTGATTTAATTCCTGCATCTACTATGTCAAGCTTATATAGAGCAAGAAAAATCACAAGTGGAATACTAATAAATAACGCGATGTTCCGTACTTTTCGTATAAATCCACCGTGGTTCATATCAGGTTTGAAGATCTCCGCTTTACCAGCCGCAAGGCCAAATAGGAACATGGCTAATACCGGAAGCATATTAAATACTAAATTTGTCAAGATTGTTAGAACCTCATTATGGAACCGATACGAAACCCACTCTAAGTAACCAGCATTTTCGTAAATCCCTACATACTCATCAATGTTTTCCTCGTAGGTTTGTTTTGAGCTCTCGTTCATCTCTGCGATGATTCCATTTGGTAATAACATCATTAACCCAAATAATAAATTCGTTATGAAAAGTAATACCGTGGCCCAAACAATTAAAGTTTTGATCTTTCTCTTATAAAATAAAAGTAGGAGTATACCTGTGATCGCATACGTATGCAAAATATCGCCAAACCATATGAATACAAAATGTAGTCCACCAATAATTAATAAACCAAGGATTCTTCTTGAAAAGAGCCTATTCATTTTCAATCCTTTTTGCTCAGCACGACTCATAAATATATAAAAGCCTAGCCCAAACAGAAAGGAGAAGATCGTAAAGAATTTCATATCAACAAATAAAGTAAAGAATAAATCCACCCAATAATCGGTACCTGTATAATCAGTTTCAATCCCATATAATGATTTCAAAAAATAAGCTGAATGAAACGCAGGCATATTGACAAGAAAGATCCCAAACAATGCAAACCCACGAATAATGTCAATTGACACAAGCCTTTCTTTCCCTAATACCGGTAATGCATTCATCTTTTCCACCCCTATCTATTCGTATTTACCATGTTTCATTATACTTCAAAATTCCAGCTTGCGTTGTAAAAATTTAGATGTATTGGTTTACATTGGATTTCATTTTGAAAGTTGTAATACGAACTTTCTTTTTCGATAAATTTTCCGTTGACTTGATAATGATTATCACTTACAATTACATCTGTGATAGTGAAAATCATTATCATCTTTATTAAAACGTAAGGGGTGTACATATGAAAAGAAAAACATTACTATGGATCTCTACCTTTGCACTTATGCTTATACTAGGGGTTGCGGCAGGCTGCTCAAACTCAGAGGAAACAGCAAATCAAGAAGAAGAAAAGGTGCAGAGTCAGACTGAGGAAAATCAAACAGCTACTGAAGAAAAGAACGAAGATCCTGGTGTATTAAATTTATATACAGCACGTCACTATGATACAGACGATGCAATCTATGCCGCATTCACTGAACAAACAGGAATTAAAGTAAATGTGATTAAGGGTGAAGGCGATGAATTAATGGAACGACTTGTTCGTGAAGGCGAAGCAACAGAAGGTGATGTCTTTATAACGGTCGACGCTGGGAATTTACATCGAGCAAAAGAAAAAGGATTATTCCAACCAATTGAAAGTGAAGCAGTAAATAGCAATATTCCTGAAAATCTACGAGATGCTGATAATCAATGGGTTGCATTAACGCAGCGTGCACGTGTCATTGTTTATTCAAAGGATAGAGTGAATCCAAATGAATTATCAACTTATGAAGCGTTAACAGATCCAAAATGGAAGGGCAAAATCTTAATACGTTCCTCAGAGAACATCTATAACCAATCACTTCTAGCTTCTTTCCTTGAACTAAATGGTGAAGAAAAAGCAAGAGAATGGGCTGCTGGAATTGTTGAGAACATGGCAAGAGATCCAAAGGGCGGAGACACGGATCAAATTAAAGCAGTTGTTGCCGGTGAAGGTGATATCGCAATCTCTAATACTTACTATGTTGGTAGATTAATAAACTCTACAAATCCTGAAGATGTTAAGGTTGCAGAGCAAGTCGGAGTGTTCTTCCCAAACCAAGAAACAAATGGAACACACGTTAATGTAAGTGGAATTGGATTATTACAACATGCGAAAAATAAAGAGAATGCAATAAAATTCATTGAATTTATGACGAGCCTAGAAGCACAAGAACAATTTGCAGAAGGAAATAACGAATTTCCAGCAAACCCAAGCGCAGAATCCTCTGAGACACTTAAGGTTTGGGGAGAATTTAAAGCTCAAGAAATCGATATGACGACTCTTGGAGTAAGAAATACCGATGCAGTAAAACTTTATAATGAAGTTGGCTGGAAATAACCTTTCAACTACTATGCCGTATCATTTTGATACGGCAATTAGTCTTTTATACGAATACTTATCAAAAAGGGTGTGCAATACTTGAAACTGCTAATCCGTAATATTAAAGTACAATTCAATACTTGGGCAGTTTTAAGCCTGCTTTTGATCACGGTATTGCTTCTACCGATCCTCTCAATAGGATTCAATTTTTTTTCAAAGCCAAATGACAATTGGTATCACATTCAAGAATTCCTATTATCCCACTATATTCAGAACACATTGTTACTCATACTATTTACAGCATTACTAACCATTCTAATGGGTGTTAGTCTTGCATGGATTGTTTCAGTATATGATTTTCCATTAAGGAACTTTTTTAAATGGGGTTTAATCTTACCTTTAGCCATTCCTCCCTATATTGGTGCCTATACGTATAATGGAATGCTGAATTATACGGGTATTATTCAATCAACTTTGCGAAATTCGTTCGGATTAAAGGTAGATCAAAAATATTTTGATATCATGACTATTCCTGGAGCAATCTTTATTTTTTCAATGTTCTTATTCCCTTATGTTTATATCATTACAAGATCCTTTTTAGAGAATCAATCATCCTCACTTGTTGAGAATGCTAGGTTACTAGGAAGTAATTCGTTTGGTGTTTTTTTTCGTGTCATTCTACCGTTATCCAGAACCGCGATCATTGGTGGTGCGAGCTTAGTTATATTGGAAGTATTAAACGATTATGGAGTCGTCAAGTTTTTTGGTATTCAAACCTTCACCACTGCAATTTTTCAGGCTTGGTTTGGAATGGGGGACCTTGATTCGGCCATCAAACTTGCAGGCGTGTTAATGACATTGGTTATTTTGCTTATAACGCTGGAGAAAATCAGTAGAGGAAACAGAAATTATAGCTATTCTACAACAAAAGTTCGGCCAATCCAGCCATATACAAAGTCAAAATGGATGAAATGGATATTGTTTTTATATGCTTTTGGCATTCTCTCCTTAGGTTTTCTTATTCCTTTATTCCAACTCATATATTGGTTGTTCATGACTTATGATCGAATTTTCAGCCCTGATTTTTTGACTCTAGTTTGGAATTCCTTATTTGTTGCCAGTATTTCTGCTTTTGCTATTATCTTATTTTCGCTAATTATCGCTAACTTTAGTCGATTATCAAACACTGTACTTGCCAAACTCATTTCAAAAACGACCATGCTTGGATATTCTATTCCAGGAGTTATCATCGCTATCGGTGTATTAACCCTATTTATCTCAATAGATAAGGGGTTAGCTACTTTCTATCAGCTCATCGGCATTGATTCAAAACTCGTTCTTAGCTTAAGTATCATTATGTTAATTTTTGCTTATATCATTCGGTTCCTAGCAATCGGATACAACTCCATTGAAGCAGGATTTGATAAAGTTGGGACTACTTTTACCGAAGCATCTAGAGTATTAGGACATACAATCACTCAATCCTTTTTTAAGGTTGATTTTCACATGATTAAAGGGGCTATTTTGGGCGGATTTATTCTTGTTTTCATCGATATTTTAAAGGAACTTCCCTTAACACTACTGTTACAGCCGTTTAACTTCTATACATTAGCGACAAAGGCATTCCAATATGCTAACGATGAAATGATTCAAGAGGCAGCATTAGCTTCTCTATTAATAATTTTTTTAAGTAGCCTTTCCATTGTCGTCTTTCATCATTTTTTTGAAAAGGAGCGTAAATAATGTTTATCCAATTAAAAGATATCAACTTTCAATATAAGAACTCGAATGATGTAACGATCAAAAATCTAACCCTCTCTATTCAAAAAGGTGAACTCGTCACAATACTAGGGAAAAGCGGTAGTGGAAAGAGTACCATTCTCAGAATTATTGCTGGCCTTGAGATTCCCTTTAGTGGTTCTCTTGTTATAGACGATAAAACATTGGTAAGCGAGAGTCATTTTATTCAACCAGAGAAAAGAGGAGTCGGTTTAGTATTCCAGGATTATGCTTTATTTCCCCACCTGAATGTTGCTGATAATGTGAAATTTGGTCTGAAGAAAATGAGTAGAAATCAAAAGCTACATCGCCTTAAGGAAGTGCTTCAGTTAGTTGGATTAAATGGCTTTGAGAAGAGATATCCGTATGAATTAAGCGGAGGTCAACAACAGCGTGTAGCTCTGGCACGCGCACTAGCACCCAATCCATCATTGATTATGTTTGATGAACCATTTAGCAACCTTGATGCTGATTTACAAAAACAAATACGAGAGGATTTACGAGGAATCATTAAAGAAGCAAACGTTACATCTATTTTTGTAACTCATGACCGCTCTGATGCAGCTGCATTAGCCGATCGAATAATTGAAATGGAGGATGGAAGAATTACTAAAATCGGTACACCAGATGAAATTCTCGGAATATACCCTTATGTTAGATGAAGAATCATAAATAGTACACTATTAACTTTTTGCCCATCTTTTAAGGGCTTTTTTATTTTACATTGGATAATCCAGCTTGAATTCTCTAATACTAAACATATCCCTTATATAAACTATACAAAAAGGGTGTGATGAAAATAGCAAATAATCAACAGCCTATTTGGCAATCCATCCAATCTATTCAGGAACTGTATAAGATGATACACGAGCCCTCATCCAATCAGTCTCAAACAAACCAGAATCAATCTTCACAAAATGCTATTTCTCCTGACGATTTACTTTCTTGGGAGAGAACGAGATTAGCGATGGAAAGAACGAAACTAGCTAATTACCGAACACTTCTTGCCTTTATCCGAACATCCATGACATTCTTTGCAGGGGCTGCAGCCCTTATTGAATTTTTTAATAATAATCGGGCACTTGAAATCACTTCTTATGTGGCCGTCACAACCGGAGTGTTCCTGTTAATAATTGGGATTATCAGCTATATGAAATCGAAAAAGTCAATGAAGTCTATGGAATATATCAAGTAATTCTTTTTGTATGGGTTCATAAATAATGGGTGGAGATAGTGGGAAATACTACTAAAAATGAGCAATGAAATAAAGGAGTGATGAGTTGAAATGGAACATCATCCAAAGCTGGTATCTTCAGAGGTTGCCGCCTTGTGGAGTGCCTATATGCAAAACACTATGTCTTATTGTATTATGCAACATTTCGGCCAAGTAAATGAAGATCCGGATCTCACCAACATTATACAATCTACTTTAGCAAATTGCGACTATGTTAAGAAAGGTGTTATCCAAATTTTTGAAAGCGAAAATCACGCTATTCCCATTGGATTTACTGGAGAGGATGTCAACTTAAAAGCAAGCCGGATTTATTCAGATTTATTTGCCTTGAGATACATAAAGTATATGGCAGCAGCTGGGACGGCTGCCGCAGCAGCTTTTCTTGAAGTATTAGCTAGGAATGATGTTAGAACATTATTCTCTAGGACTTCTGAAATGTTTATGAAGCTTTACAATGATGCTTGTGAATTGCTTTTGAAGAAAGGGGCATTTGTTCGGTCTCCTACCATTCCACCGATGGAAAAAGCGGAATATCTCCAAAGTGAGTCATTTTTATCAGGTATATTAGGAAAACACCGCCCTTTAACCGTTATGGAGATAGCACATATTTCAAAAAACACTGAAACGAATTCGATTGGAAGAACTTTTGTAGCTGGATTTTCACAAGTTGCTCAATTACCAGAGGTACGAAAGTATATGGAACGTGGGGCCGAAATCGCCGCTAAGCATGAAGCCGTCTTTCGAGAAATATTAATTGAAGATGGTGTCCCACTGCCAAGCACGTGGGATTCTACGATCTCACAATCAATTAATTCACCTTTCTCCGATAAGCTAATGATGTTTCAAGTGAATAGCTTAAATGCTATTGGGGTTGCTGGCTATGGAGCTTCGATAGGGGCAAGTCTCCGAAAAGACCTTGGGGTACATTATACCAGATTAATTTCAGAAGTCATGCAGTTTGCTGTGGACGGAACGAACCTAATGATACAACATCAATGGATGGAGCAGCCCCCGCAAAATATTGACCGGGAAGCGTTACGAAATAGAAGTGTTTAGAGAAAATGGGATGATTTTCCCTTTTCTTTTTAGTCTCCTTCCGTAAATAAGTGAATCTTTCTCTTTATTCAATCGTATTAAAGATATAATCAACCAAATGGGAGGGTGCTTCGTATGTTTATTAGAATCTTCCACAAATTAAATCGTACCGCTCAGACTGCACTATTGCTAGCGATTTGTTTTTTACTAATGACTGGCATCGTTATGTTGATCAATTAACAGTTTAAAAGCACCTGTGCCTCCTCCGTTTAATCGGATGATCGCTACAGGTGCTTTTATTATTTGAGGAAGTGATTGATGGCCTCACGATTCTTTTCAAAATCGATTTCAAGCACTGCTCCTGCATGTGAATAATTTTTATTCTTATAAGAATCATCTACAGGAATGCGCAATGTTTCAATATCTTCCACCGGATGGATAAAGAATTCAGTACCTAGATCGACAAGCTTCATTTGACTCATATTTGTTTCTAAAAAAGGGGTCAGTGTTCCTAATAAACGTGGTATCTTCATGATTCCTTTTAAGCTTAATAGTTCGTCCTTTAGCTTCGTGATAACCTCCTGCTGACGTTCCACTCGTCCAAAGTCGCCTTCCCTATCATTTCGAAATCTAGCATAATCCAATACTTGCTTTCCATCGAGATACTGCTCTCCTGGGTGTAAATCTATATTAATCGTTCCTGCCCCATCTCGGTAGCGCATTCGCTTTTTAACATTTACTTGAATCCCATCTGGGGCAAGGGTATCAACAATTTTCGTAAATCCTTTAAAATCAACGATGGAGTAGTATTCTAGATCAATCCCAAAATTCTTTTGAATCGTTTGCCGAAGCAACTCTGTACCACCGTAAAAATAAGCTGCGTTTATTTTTTGATTTTTATACCCTGGTATTTCAACATACGTATCTCTCATAATCGAAATGAGCTTAACCGTTCTAGCTTCCATATCGTATTGAGCAACCATGATTGTATCCGTTCTAGATTTCTTTTCCCCTCTAGAATCAACTCCAAGAAGCAGAACATTTAGTTTTCCTGAATCCTCTGATACTCCTTGGAAATTCTCTTTATTAGAAGATTCCCCCCCTAATTCTTCCTCCCCATCATTTGCGAGTAGGTATCCAGATCTGAATTCATATATCGCAAAGGCTATTGCACTTATGAAGAAAAATAGAATAGTAGAAATAATCCAGATCCGTCTTTTTCTTCTCTTACTTTGTAATCTATTTTGACGCGATCTCAACTTTATAACATCCTTTCAACTTTTACAGCATAAAGTGAAACTTCAATCAGTGGGATACTTCCTCCCCCTACAGATTGTTAGCACCGGCCCACACTGTGGGTCACACAAACGTTGCCACAGGAGATGGCCACTTTAGTCTGTATTCCTTTTCAGGGTTCATACTGGCGTTTATCCCCACTTACACTTCTTCTAATCTTCTTAAATTTTGAAGTGGGGTTTTAGCGCCAGTTGGAACGGGATAAAAACTCCTTATAATTAGACGAAGAAACCAAAGGAAAAGTTACAAGAATTTGTTTTTTTATTCAAGCAAAAAAGGGACATGTTGATTCCCACATGTCCCTACGCTTTCCTTATTTTACCGCTTCCTGCTTTACTTTGTTTAGAAATTCTTGTACCACATCGATATTCCCTTTCTTTCCGCCGAGCTTTAGCATTGCTCTTCCTACAAAATTGACGCCTTTATTTTGACCTTCATAAATAAACTTTGTCTGTGATTCATCTATTTTAAGAAGTGTAAAGGTGAGGTTAATTTCAAATGCCTTTGCAAGTACGAAGTGTATTTGTTTTTTCTTTTGCTTCTCGTCATCCACATACGCTAGTGTTTCGACGATATATGTTTCCACACGTTTTCCTTCTCGGTATTTCTGCTGATGCTTAGCTCCTACCTCCATCTCGCTCTTTTCAATGATGGTGTGTTCTTCTACTTTCGGCATGATCCTCTTAATATTTTCATCCCGAAATAAACTCCATACCTTCTCGATATTGGCTTCAATTAGGATCTCTTCCTTCCATTCAATCACTCTTGTTCCTCCTTCCCAGACGCAAGAAAATCATCAATTTCCTCTAGTTGTTCTTCAAGGTCATCGATTTGCATCTGAATCTTTTCTTTCTTTTGTACTAATAACTTTTCTAAATTCTCGAATGATTCATCTTTCATGACCGTTCTCATCTCTTGAATAGTAAATCCAAGTCGTCGTAGCTTTATTAACAATATGGCTAAAAAGTAACTTCCATCATCGTAGTAGCGATAATGATTATTGGGGTCAATATAAGCTGGTTCTAATAATTTTTCCTCTGCGTAATACCTTAGTGTATTTTTGCTTAAACCTGTTATTTCGGCAAATTCACTCACCTTATACATCCCTTACCTCCGCGCTTTTATCATAAACTGTGGGGTGCACTGCATGGTAGTGCAAAGTGACAGTCACTCCCCGGAATTTGTCGAATATTAAAAGGAACAAGTGTCAAAAATCACTTGCTCCTCGTTTATTTTGAAGTGGACGGTTACTTGTCTCACTTTCATTCTTATAAAACTCATACTCGCTTACCGGTTCAAAACACCACTTTTAACAGCTTCAACATTGACCCCTGCATTACGTAACTTCTGCTCAGCCTCTTCCTCAATCATATCCTTCAATTTTTTCAGAACTGAATCAAACTGGACATGTTTATCCATCATAAAGCTCATTTCGTATTCGATTTCTAACCAAGTAGAAACATCCGCCTCATTATGTTGAATTTGCGCCTCTAGTTTATCTAATGCATTGGCAACCTTTGCTTCATATGTTTCTTTATGTTCAAACTCAAACCAAAGATTATACAGTTCCAATCCTAAATCGTCCCCAAGCGTATCCCTAATCTTTTCGATTGATTTAATTTCGTTTTTTACCTTTTGTTCCTTTAGATCTAGACTTGTTAACGTATCAAAGGCCGGAATATCCCCAGCATCCGCTTCAACGAGGTCATGGATAATAATCATTTTTAGTAGCCTTGATATTTCTATTTCCTGCTTTAAATAAGGTTCAATTAACATAGCCATCAATGAAACTCTCCATGTATGTTCAGCTACACTTTCTTGTCTCCCATTTGATAACCAACTATGTCTTAATTCATATTTTAATTTTTCTCCTAGTTTAATGATCTCTAGTATGTTGATTAACTCTTTTCTCATATAGTCTCTCCTCTACATCTCATGATGAGTTCTTACCTCAACAAGCATCGCTTGAACCTACATGGTAATAGCATGCTCGCATGAGTTTTCTTACAGCAATTTCGTTTACTTTCTTGATATGCTCCCATCAACGGCTTTAAGTACCATCGATACTTCATAATCATCCTTCATTTCATCAATTGGCCACCACTTTACTTCTTGTAATGCCTGTTTGTCTAAAGGAAGCTCGGGGTCATAGCCTAGCTTCGGTACAACCGAACCAACGATATCAGCAAGAAATATTTTACATTCACCATGGCTGTATTCATAAGTACAAATATACTCCCCTACACGTACATCAAGGTTTACTTCCTCTTTCATTTCACGACGAACTGCATCCTCAAAGGATTCTCCAGCTTCTAAACCACCACCAGGTAATGTCCAAAAGATTCTGTCTCCATGCTGTATCTTTACCATAAGGATATGATCATCGAGGATGATTGCACCGCATGCTCTTGGTCGGTTCAATTGGACTAGGTCTTCCCTCATCATTTCGTAAACATGTTCAATTGTATAGTGATGAGGATCCTTTAATTTCTTCTCCTCTACCCATTGTTTGGCTAGCTGAATTGCTCTCGGATATTCCTCAGCCATCGCATCATGGACTGAGTGTGCCTTAACATATTGGATGGAGTAATCATAATAGTACTGAAGTAAGATTGATAGATTCTCTAAATGACAAATTGGTCCTTCAATTGTAATAGGTTTAAGGCTAAGATAGGGAGTTGTATCCTTGAGGTTTGTGCTCCCTCCATATTTATCCTTTGCCCCATACTTTAAATTTCTTATCCCACTCATGTAAAATGCACTAAAGCAGAGTGGACAAGGCTCTAATGTAGAGTATAGTGTAAATCCTTTTACATACTTATGTACTCGATTATCAATTTTTAATAGCGCATTCACTTCAGCATGAGCTAGCTCATTATGAAAAACAACGGAATCTGAGGTTTCTTTAAAAACTGAACTTTTCCCCCTAGATACAATCTCTCCCACATCATTAACTACTAAGGCACCTATTGGCCGAGCACCTTCTAAAAAAGACTCCCAAGCTACTTCATAGGCTTGTTGCCATAAGTACGGTATACTTGACCATTTCATCGTTTATCTCCTTTTTCAAGATGACAATCACTCCCCAGATTAAGCTTTACTTATCTTCGTAAACCTTCTGAGTGTTGTATTTAAACCCGTGATATTGATAGTTTTGCCTTTGATACATCTCTCTTGGGGTGTCCTCACCATCCGCGACTAGGATAACGAGCTTTGTAGGATCAATGTTCATCACAGCTTTTTGAAGTCTACTACCGATCCCGCGCTTTTGGTATGCTTCACTTACAGCTAGGTCATCAATTTCAACTGTTTCAGCTTCCACAATTACATTAACTGTACCAGCCGGAACTCCTTTATAATAGGCTAGTAGTTGGACAATCTTAGAATCTTGGAGATAACGTTTATACAGCCTTACTTTTTGGTCTGCAAATTCACTACCAAACTGCAAATCTTGTTTATACTGCAGAGCTAGAAATTCCTCAAAGTTATCATCCGATACAACCTTTACCTCAATATCTTCTTTTTCATCTAACTCTGGAAATTGACTTGGGTTAATAGAATATAACTCAAGATAACCGATTGAATATTCTTCACTTCTTAAATACTCTTCAAGTGGAGCATGTAATTTTTCATTCTCAGGAAACGTAAACTTCACATGCTTTTGGCCGTTTTTCACATGGTACTCCCTTAAGTAGGATGCTGCACTCATAAATTCTTCTATAGAAGGCATCTTCTTAAAGTCTATAAAATTACTATCATACCTAAGTAACATTTCTGGAAAATGAAAGTGTTTATATAAATCATTTTCAAGTACGATTTGAGCAGGGGTATATATATTTTCAAAAGTTACTTGTTTCACTGTTACTTCCTCCATTTTTGCAATTTCACACTGTATAATTATGCCACAAATCATATGTAACATCAGTAAATAATATGAATTTTACGAAAATAAAGAGATGAAAATTTTCTTGATATCATAAAGTGAAACTTCAATCAGTGGGGGGTTCTTCATCCCCACTGATTGTTAAATGTGGGTCACACAGTCGTTGCCACGCTTGGTGTGCTCGTAAACATTATCATTATGATCATCACGCGCTTTCGATAACGACAAAGGGACAAGGCATATCCCCCTTGTCCCTTTTATAGAAATAATCCGTGAATTGCTCCAAGTAATGTGAAAATAATAAGATGATCACCGATTGCAAGTAAAAATGACTTTTTCGACATGAGTCCAAACAACGTATTTTTCAAGTAAACCATACAAATTATGAATCCAATTAGAAATCCTATCCCCATACTTCCTAGAAAATTTTCCGGATGAACGAATTGTATGACTCCCGCCATTAAAAATGAACTAATGAATGCGATCATAACTGAAACCATATATTTAAATGGACCTTTGCTTTGTTGATCAATAAATTGCTTATCTCTTCCTTTTTTATCAGACAAAAGCAATGAATAATAGATGGCTCCATACATCACATATACAATTCCTCCAATAAGAACTGGTAGGAATTCGATTTGACTCCAATCAATGAACATGAAATGTTCTCCTCCTCTATTTTGGCTCTATCGCTAAACAAATCGCCTTAATTTTGCACTCTATTGATAATGATCCTGTCACTGGTTCTAGCTGTACTAGTTCAACTGGATTCCCTAGATATCTGTAACCACTCCTAGGTAACCAAAAGCTATACAGCTCCGAATAACACTCGATTAATTTCCCTCTTTCACTATATCTTACAGGCTCATCGAATTTATAGACAACATGTTTGCCTCCTTGAAACTGATACACTGCCTCATCTTCTACATGAGAACGGCCATTTGGGTTTATCTCTAAGCGGCAATCATATCGGCTTTTTTCAGGAGGTGTTATATATGGGTTATTTCTAGGAATTCCAAATATTAAAGTATCGGGTTTCAGTAATTCACGTGATTTCGCCCAATGATAGAGGTCTTCCCATGCATCAGGAATTCCTATTGTATACGGACCAATACTTTGTCTATTCACAGTTGCGCAAACTGGAAGATCAATCGTTTCGACCTTGGTCAAGTCTAACCATTTAAATTCATTATAGGTGTTCGTTTCGGAACCTTCTTTCTTTTTCTTGCTAAAAAATTTAGATTTCTTGCTATCATGATATTCTCTTGGAAAGCGTTCCAAATACGCTCCCTCTCTCCACTTCTTAGGACTCGTATGAAAATACTCATTAAACGAGTAAGTAAAGTATGATAATGAAGAAAAGCCGCACATGATTGCAACCTGTGTGACCGGGATTTGTTGCTCATAAATTAGAAAATGTGCAGCATTTTCTAATCGGAGCCTTTTAATGTATCCGGCTGGGGTTTCACCTGTCACTGCCTTAAAGGTTCGTTGAAAATGATAAACCGAATAGGTAGACACCTTTGCTAATTTTTCAAGAGGTAAGGAATCGTTTAAATGTTCTTCTATGTATTCTAATACTTTATGAATTTGCTTGTACTGTTCTTTTCCAGACATGATTTTAAACCCCTTATCCATCAATTCCATTTTTTTATATCACAAAAAAGTTCCTGATACCACTCGAATAATGTCAAATTCGACAAATTCCGGGTGGTTCCAGGAACTATTATAATACATGCACAACCTTTTCTGTTTCAGCAGCTTCCATTATCCCTAGAATGACTTTAAGTGAGGATAGTGCATCCTCTCCCGTCACAAGCGGTGTTTGGTCAAGTCTAATGGCTTCAATAAAGGAGTCAATGACACCACTATTCGTTTGGTGATCATTTGTTTGGATGTTTTCAAGTTTATATTGTATGACTTCTCCATCCTTTGTTATAACTTCAAGCTGATGCTCGTTACTATGATAAATTTTCATGATACCTTTTTCACAGTAGATAATAGTGCTATTGTCTTCTTCTCCATAATAGGTCCATGAAAAGGCAGCAGTACCAAGGTATCCTTGTTTCGTTTTTAAACTGCACACAATATTATCACACACTTCAATTGGTTGCCCATTTTCATCGACCTTATCTAATGCACCTTGAAATGCACTAACATGAGTGATGTGGTCGTCTAATAAATAATGAAGTAAATCCACTTTGTGAATTCCTAAATCTCCTGCAACACCTAGACCTGATCGTTCTTTTTTAAAGAACCAGGTTGAATTTGTTTTATTCACTCCCCAGCCTTCTGGTCCTGCATGTCCAAAGGTCGTTCTAAATGTAAGAACCTTCCCAAGCTCTTTGTTTTGAATGATTTCTTTCGCTTTTTGATGAGCACGAGTAAAACGTTGATTATGGCCTACCATTAAATTTTTTCCAGACGTTTTTTGAGCCCGTACTATTTCATTTGCATGCTCAACCGTTAAGGAAATTGGCTTTTCACATAATACGTGCTTTCCATTATGTAGAGCTTGGGTGGAAAACACGTGATGTGATTCATTGGATGAACAGTCACTAATCGCCACGATTGTTGGATCACTTAATAGCTCCTCCAATGTGTGAGCAACTTTTCCATCAAAAAGATCTGCTAACTCCTGCGCTCTCTCAATATTTCTATCATAAAACACGATTTCATCTACGTATGGATTTGCTTTATATTCAGGTGCATGCCGATACTTAGAGATAGAGCCGCACCCGATAATTCCAACTTTCATACCCAATTTTGATTCCCCCTATTCTCTTTTTTGGAATACCACTGCAATGATAATGATTAAACCTTTCACAAATCCTTGAAGGTGTGGGGATACGTTCATTAAGTTCATCATATTATTTAGAATTCCTAGGATTAACACGCCAAAGAAGGTACCAATAATCTTCCCTCGACCACCTGTCATTCTTGTACCACCGATAATAACAGCAGCAATCGCATCTAATTCATATTGCACTCCTGAACTAGATGAAGAAATAGAATTCAATCTGGATGTTTCAATAATCGCAGCAACACTCACTAAAAGTCCTGCCAAGCTATATACACCAATCTTTACTCGATCCACCCGAATAGCCGATAATAGTGCCGCTTTTTCATTACTTCCTAAAGCATATACGTAACGTCCAAAACGGGTCTTGTGCATTAACACATAAACAAGTGCTGTCATCACTAGGAAAATAATAATCGGGTAATCGATAATCCATAATTCACTGTTAGCAATGACCGTAAATCCAGATACTTCGCCTGAAATACTTCCGCCTTCCGCAATATATAATGCAATGGAACGTGCTCCTGCCATCATCCCAAGTGTCGCAATGAACGAGGCTATCTTTCCTTTTGCCACCATGAGTCCGTTCAGAAATCCTGCTGATGCCCCCACTAGGAAGGCAGTCAGGATGGCTACAAAAATACTTCCCGTAGCATTTAGAGCTAGAACGGTGATAACCCCAACTAGTACTAAAACCGATCCGACCGATAAATCAATTCCACCTGACAACATCACCACTGTCATCCCTAGCGCTACAATACCGATAATCGACACCTGCATGAGAATGTTCATTTGGTTATGAATATCTAGGAATCTAGGACTCAAAATAGATGCAGCAACAAATATAACGAAGAATGCGATGATAACACTGTACTCTGACCAAAGCCAAGAGAGGCGACTTTTTGTACTTGAAGCGTGCGTATTTACCTCTTTTACATTCAAACTAGCCAATTTTTTCAGCCTCCCTTTTTGAACCAGTCGCGTAACTCATAATCTCATCTTCAGTCGCCTCTTCACCCTTAAATCTCGCAGTGATTTCACCTTGGTACATCACATATATCGTATCGCAAAGTTTTAAGACTTCTGGAGCCTCTGATGATAAGATGATAATTGCCTTTCCTTGTTCGGCTAGCGATATAATATGTTGGTAGATTTCCTGCTTCGCTCCTACATCAATCCCTTGAGTTGGATTATCAAAAATGATGATATCCGTATTCACCTCAAGCCACTTCGCAATAATCACCTTTTGTTGATTTCCACCACTTAGCTTATCAATCGTCACGCGTGGATTGTGTACTTTTATGTTTAATTTTCCCTTGTAATAGTGAAACTTTTCCTGTTCACTCTTGTCTTGTATAAAGCCTGCTTTCTCAAAATGCCCCATTGAAGATAAGCTCATATTATGAATCACGCTTAAATCTTTGATAATTGCATTTTCTTTTCGATCCTTTGGAACAAATCCCAATCCTGCTTTTACCGCATTCTGAGGATGATCTATTTTTACCAGCTGGTCATTTATTTTGATCTGGCCAGTGTATTTTTTTCGATAACCAAATAAGCTTTCAAATAATTCTGTTCTGCCATCACCGGCTAAGCCAGTGAACCCTACGACCTCACCTTTTCGAACGGTAAAGTCAATATGTTTAAATTGTCCATGACTTGTTAAGTCGTTTACTTCTAACATAATGGGACCAAGTGAATGCTCTTTGGTTAGACGTTCTTCTGAAATCGACTTGCCAACCATCAGCTTTGTAATGGAATCTAAATTTTCATGCTTTATATAACCTGTCCCAACCAACTCTCCGTCACGTAGAACCGTATACCGATCACATATTTCCTTTATTTCCTTTAATTTATGAGAAATATAAATAATCGATACCCCCGTCTTTTTTAAATTCCTCATTAACTCAAATAAACGTTTTACTTCATGTTCTGCTAAAGATGAAGTTGGTTCATCCATAATAATTAGTTTTGACTTATGTAGTAGTGATTTTGATATCTCAATTAGTTGTTTGTACGATGTATCTAAATTTCGTACATATTCCTTAGGATTGATATGAACCCCGAGCTTTGCCAAAATCTCAGAGGTTTGTGCGCACATTTCCTCCACTTTTAGAAAACCAAACTTATTTTGCAATTCCGAACCTAAAAACATATTTTCATAGACCTTAAGGTCTGAAACTACATTTAATTCTTGATGGATAAAGCTAATCCCATGCTCTTGTGAAACTCTTGGATTTAGATTCTTTACCTCTTTTCCATGAATCTGAATAACTCCACCATCTGGCTGATGAACCCCTCCAAGAATATTCATTAAAGTGGATTTACCAGCACCATTTTCACCTAATAAGGCATGAATCTCTCCTTGCTCTACTTGTAGCGTCACCTTTTTCAATACAGGTACGCCATTAAAAGATTTTTCAATGTTCTTCATCGTCATAAAAGGTTGTGCTTCTGTCACCTGATTCTCCCCCCTTTATAGGAAAAGAGGAAATACAACATGGAATACCACCATTGTATTTCCTAATAGCATATTAGAATTTTGATTCCGGATCGTAATACTCATCAACATTGTCTTTTGTTACTTGTGTTGCTTCTTTTACAACCATCGTTTCAGCAGGATCATTTCCTTTTGCAATTTCTGCTGCAATTTTAACGGCATCTTCAACCATTGTAGGTGAGTATAAGAAAGTTGCTGTAATTATGCCGCCTTCTTTAATATTTTCAAATACACCTTTGCCACCGCCAGCACCTGTTATAAATTTAATATCCGTACGTCCTGCTTCTTTAATGGCTTGAAGTACTCCTAACGCCATCCCATCATCCTGGGTAAAAACAGCATCAATATGTGGATGTGCTTGCAAGATATTTTGCATAACCGTTAAGGATTTCTCTGTTGAAAAGTCTCCACTTTGCGAGGCTACTACTTCCATTCCAGGAGCACCCTCCATCGCTTCTTTGAATCCAGCACCACGTTGTTCGGTTACGGAACTAGGAGGTCCTGTAATTTCTACTACCTTTCCTTGCCCATTGAGTTTTTCAACAAAATATTTCCCTGCGTTTACACCAATACCTTCGTTATCACCTTTTACAACAACCGTTGCTGCATCATTTTCTAGTTCACGGTCAACAATGACTAAAGGAATCCCCGCATCTTTAATTTTTTGTCCAACTGGAGAAAGTGCTGCTGATTCAATTGGAAGCATGACAATAACGTCAACACCTTGTGCAATTAGATCATCAATGTCATTCGCTTGTTTATTCGGATCTGCCGCATTTGTCATAACATAGTTAATCCCATCACTTTCTTTTAGTGCTTTTGCTTGTTTTTCAGCACTGTCAATTAATGCACCCATCCATCCGTGTGTTGCAGATGGTAAAGAGATACCAATCGTTAACTGATCATCATTACTCCCGCTACTACCTTCACTACAAGCTACTAAACCAAATACAGTCACTAAAGCTAAAAGTAAGACTAGAAATTTCTTCAACATAATTCCCCCCTTAATGATCTTCCTGCTTGCGCCTTAATATGTAATCGATTACATTTACATCTAAGGCCAGCGCTCTATTATTAAAATGTTAATAACAGAGCGCTGATCTTAGCTGTAGTTAACCTAATGTCGACTCCCGAATGACCAATTCATGGTCTAAAATAACACTATCAACCTGTTCTCCTTTGATACGATCGATTAACATCTTAGCGGCTATCGCCCCCATTCTATACATTGGCTGGGCAATCGTTGTAAGAGTTGGGTTCGTCATATTTGAGAAATCAATTTTATCAAATCCTACTACTGCCACATCGTCCGGAACCTTTAAACCACTTGCATTAATTTCTTTAAGTGCCCCAATGGCTAATAAATCAGAAACTGCAAAAACAGCTGTTGGTCTATCCTTAAGATTTATTATCTTTTTCATAGCTTGCTGGCCATGTTCAAAGCCCAATTGCTGGGTATGAATCATATACTCTTGTTTCACTTCAATTCCATGTTCCTCGAGTGCTCGTTGGTACCCAAGCTTTCGCTGCCTTGCATATAAATATTTTTCATCAGAATTCATTAACGCGACTTTTTGATGACCAATTTTGATAAGATGTTTCACTGCCCTATAAGATGCTTCCTCATTATTTATCGTGATATAAGGTATTCCGCTATCTTCAGCATACTCACTACATTGAATAATCGCGTGTTTTTCCGCTAGTTTTTTTAGAGTTTCAACATTTACTGCTGGGTCCATTGATATAATGCCATCAGCCATTTTTTTCCGGACTAGGTCAAAATAAATGTTCTCTCTTTCAGGATTTGAATCGGTTTCACATAGGAGAATATTGTAATTTTGGCTCATCGCAATATTTTCAATCCCTTTAATGACTTCAAGATAAAACGGATTGGAGATCGAAGGAATAAGGATGAGTAAAATCCTACTTTCGGAAGTTCTTAAATTTCTTCCGAGCATACTCGGTTCATAATTTAATTTTTTTATCGCTTCTTCCACTTTAATTCTTGTCTTGGATGAAACCTTATTTTGACCATTCAATACTCTAGATACTGTTGCCACTGAAACACCGGCTTGTTTAGCAACATGTTGAATTGTTGTCATAACTTGTGCCTACTTTCTAATCCTAAGTGAAATAAACCTAAGTGAAATCGTTTACATTTTCATAGTAATATCTCTTGAATATTCTGTCAATACGAAAAATTAAAGTTCATAAAAGGTGTTGATTTTCGGATATTAATTCTATATGTTATAAATGTAATGGATTACATTTTTGTTTATTCTGATAATTATTGCGAGGAGGTTCTTCTTTTGAAATTAGGTGTCTTTACAGTATTATTCTCAGATAAAAGCTTTGATGACATGTTACAGTATGTTTCTTCAAAAGGTATAGAGGCAATCGAACTAGGAACAGGGGGGTATCCAGGTGATGCTCATTGTAAAATCGATGAGCTTCTTCAGGATAATAGTAGATTACTAGAGTACAAGCAAAAAATAGAGGACCACGGATTGATAATTAGTGCATTAAGCTGTCACTCTAATCCTCTTCATCCACAGACTATAGTTTCACAACCTGCAGATGAATTACTCGTCAAAACAATACAGCTTGCTGCTAAGTTAGAAGTACCTGTAGTGAACACGTTCTCTGGTTGCCCTGGTGATCATGAAAATGCCTTATATCCAAATTGGCCTATTTCCCCTTGGCCACATGATTTTCAAGAAGTATTAAAATGGCAATGGGAAGAAAAACTCATCCCATATTGGAAGGAAAAAAATGAGCTTGCACAGGCTCACAATATAAAAATTGGTCTTGAATTGCACGGAGGGTTTTCCGTACATACGCCTGGAACGATGCTTCGATTAAGAGAGGCTTGTGGATCAGCGATTGGTGCTAACTTAGATCCAAGTCATCTTTGGTGGCAAGGTATTGACCCTGTTGAGGCAATTAAGCTTTTAGGAAGCGAAAATGCAATTCATCACTTCCATGCAAAGGATACGATTATGGATCAGCCGAACATGAATCGTAACGGACTCACAGATATGACTGATTACTCGGACATGAAAAATCGTTCCTGGTATTTTCGAACTGTAGGGTTTGGCCACGATCAAAAAACGTGGGCTGACATTATAAGTACACTAAGACTTTATGGGTATGATTATGTAGTGAGTATTGAGCATGAGGACGGCTTAATGTCCATCGATGAAGGCTTTACTAAAGCCGTTGAAAACTTAAAGCCTGTGATAGTAAAAGAATCCGTTAGTAAGATGTGGTGGAGGTAATTGCATTGTATCAGTTTGAAGGTCAGGCTCCATTACGTGAGCCTGATCTTTTCATCATTTCGTTGCAAAATACTCATCTCGCAGTAGTCCATATTGAGACAAATCATGATACTCTCCGAATCTAGCAACATGCTGCCTTAATACCCCTTCATGCTTAAGACCAATTTTCTCCATTATTCTCCATGAACCTGGGTTCGTAGAAAATGCCTGTGCATAAATTTTATTCAGTTCTATTGTCTCAAATCCTAATGCTAACATAGCTTTTGCTGCTTCAGTTCCATAACCATGGCTCCAATAAGGTTTTCCTACCCAATAGCCCAGTTCCCCTCTCTTATGGGATTCGGTTATTTTTATATTAATGATCCCTATTAAGCTATTTGAATCTTTTAAAACAATCGCGAATATAACTAGGTCTCCCGCTTCATTTACTTTCTCAATAAAGTCCTTTGCTGACCCTTTCGGATATGGATGAGGGATGGTTAGTGTTGTTTTTGCGACATCATACTCTCCAGCTAGCTCATCTATTCGGTTTGAATCTTCTGCTTGAAGTGGTCGTAGTAGAATTCTTTCTGTTTCTAAATTCATCTTGATTTTCCCCTATTCATAATTTTTGAAAATTATACCATAAGATACAGCCGCTACTAACAAATTTTTTAATATATCCAACAAACTCTCTGTATTTTTTAAGAAAAGGAGAATCAAGATGCTTCCTTTGATCCCTCTATTACTTAAAGATCCTACCCATCAAGATTGTATGATAGTATCTTCCATCAGAAAGCTTTTTATCATTCTTTAATACACCCTCTACTTCAAAACCTAACTTCTCATATAGTCTAATCGCTTTCTCATTCGTTTCAAGAACACTCAACGTTATTTTCTGAATACCATTTGTGTCTGCCCAATGAATACATTCTCGCAAAAAGGTTTTGCCTATTCCATATCCCCAATAATCTTTTAGCACACAGACTCCAAACTCCACTTTGTGTGCCATCCTTTTCAGCTTGCTTCCTTCACATCTAGCAAAACCCACAAGTTTCCCATCTATTTCTGCTACTAAAAATAGATTATTTGGACTTTCTGTATCTTCTTGAATTAAATTCTTAAAGCCTTCTTCATCTATATATGCTTCGCCTTTTTCTCGATCTAAGTTTTCTGTTTCTCCATCCACTTGCAATCTTACTTCCGATAGATTTTTCGCATCCTGTTCGGTAGCAGAACGAATGGTATAGCTTACTTGATGAATAGTATATTCTTTTGAGCTCACTATCAATGATGACACCCACCTTTTTCATCTGTTAAAAATCTCCTTGTTTACGCTTGTTTTCTATACTCTTCATAAACTAGTCTCATAGCTTCGGAAATTTTCTCATCAGCAAACTGGTTGTCAATCCTATCCGGTAAGTTCCTTGCTCCTATCACATACAGAAATGGATTTTGTGAAAATTCACCTAAGATCCCAATATCAACAACGACTTGTTTTAATCCTCCCGTCATATGATGTAAGACATAGTTCGGAATTCCTTCAGTCTGTCCTTGCTGTCTTACCATTCCATTTATGATCGGAATCCATATTTGTTGATTCATCTTATACCCTTGATAGATGAAGCGGATCAATTCAATGAGCTGGCTTAATTCTCCGCTATTATCCATATCCAGAGGATTTTCCGTAACATTCATCGTATTAAAATAGGATTTCAAATCCTCATTTATTCTCTTCCAGCCACCATAATGCTTCACAACAGCATTTGCAACAAAACTATCATGACAGGCAATCATTACTTCTACAGCATCACGGAGTGCTAAACTATTCATACCTTGAAGATGAGGATAGATTTCATGACTATCTTCTTTTGGATTAAATGTAATATCCTCAACCATTTCATTCCAATGATGGTGACCATTTTCTACTATTTTTGCTACACAAAAGGCAATGGCCACTTTTGCAGCAGATGCGAGAGGAACGGTTAACTCTTCATTTACAGACATGATAATCTCCTGTTTTAAATCTGAAAAAATAATCATACCAACTTCGCCATTTTTTATTTCAGATAATTTCCCTATAACATTCTTCACTTGAAATACCCCCGCCCAACTATTCTCTTAACAAGTCTTCTACACACGTTTCTTTTCTTTTCGCTTTTGATCATAAAGGTACTTGATTCCTAACGATCCTCCAATAAAACCAGTTAGCATAAATGAACCGATGATTAGATCAAATTAATTTTCAGCAAAGACTAAATATCCTATCCCTCTTATGGCTAATAAAATACTACATATACTAAATATAAAAATAGAAAATTTGTTTGATAGTTTATAATCACTTTTCAATACCATTGACCCACCTTTTAGTAATTAGTTGTGTATAGGCTACCTTTATTTTAACATAATTATCCATTTAGATTACTACATAAATAAATGCCTGTCACCACTCGAATCCGACAAATTTCGAGTGGTGACAGGCACTCTTAAATTAACTGACTAATCACTAGTTTTGCGACATCCTGTCCTGACTGAACGGCTCCTTCCATATAGGTTCTCCATTCGATTGCCTCTTCGGTTCCAGCCCAATGAATCGATGATATGGGCTTAAATAATGAAGAACCAAAGTGGGTAAGGACTCCAGGTGCATAATGGGTTGCATATCCCCCTTGTGTCCATTCGTCCTCTGCCCAATTTTTTTCATATACTTCCTCTGGCTCATAAGCTTCTTTTCCAAAGTATTTCCCTAATACTTGTAAAACCTTGTTTACTCTCTCATCACGATCCATATTTTCTAACTCTCTTGCATGTTTTCCTGTCAAAAATACAGACAATACCCCCTTACTCGAGTCGGGAGGTGAGCTATCTAATGTTAAAGTGACCGGCCCACTACTTGAGAACAATTTCCCATTTAAACCTTGGCTTTTCCAAAAAGGACTGTGATAGATCATTATCATTTTAATAACAGAGGGCATTCCAGAGCGTTGACTAAGTTGTTGACGAATTCCGGGTAATGGTGGTGCAAATACAATGCGAGTGGTAAGATTTGGAGGAATCGCTACTATTACTTTTTTCGCTCTCCAGAAATCATTTGATGAATATACGTACGTACATTCATGTTGATAAGAAATTCGTTCAACTGGTGTGTTATAAACAACCGTATCACCTAGTGAATCGGCCATTCTTATAGTAAGCGTTTGTGCACCCTCACTCATCCACTCTTGTTCTGCCTGTAGCAAATAGTTAATCGTACCCGTAGATTTGATACACCATACCAAATCTAGAAGAGACACTTCATGTGCGTTCGAGCAAGTGATTTCTTCCACGATAAGCTTATAAAAAGCTTTTCCTTCTTGACTAAACATAGTCGCTTGAATAAATTGTTCAACGGTTTCTTTATCCAATTTACGAGCGATTGGTGAAGAAAAAGGAATTCCTTCTGGTAATTGGTTAACAAACGTTTTGATTCTCATCCCTACTTTAATAAGGTCGAAAAGACCTACTGGGGATAGGGGAGGGAGCCTTTTCGTCTTTTTTATCTTTCCGTTCCACTCATAAATTGAATTTCCTTTTTGATCGATTTTGTATGTCTTTATTCCAAATTCTTCAATCAAACGCTTTATCCTATAATGATTCACTCCTACCCATTGACCACCTAAATCGATTCGGATTCCTTCCTTTGTCGTCACACTATACAACCTTCCACCTGGCCGGTCTCTCGCCTCAAGAACGACAAATGATTTCTGATGTTTTTTACATTCTAAAGCTGCTGCTAATCCAGTAATTCCGCCACCTACAATGACAATATCTACGTCACGGATACCCGATTTCATATCGCACCTCTTTTTAGAATCTCTCTCGTAGTTGTCTTTATTAAATATGAAAAAAGCGGAGGACATATATCTTGTCCGCCACTTTATTAAAGTACCCATTTTAGCCAAAAACAAAGAAACTGCCCTTCGCTTTTCTAGCGATTGAAGTCTCAGTACCGCAATGCTTCAGGTTCCACAATAAGTTCGATAAGGACGGTCAGAATCAGGAGGAAGGGTACAGTAGTCCGCCTTTTCTTGTGTATACTCATAAGGATTTGAGAGAGCGGTAAGTAACCGCTCCATCACACTAAAGTCTCCACGTTCCACCGCTGCTTCTAGAGCCTCTTCTACTCGGTGATTGCGTGGAATGACCGCAGGGTTACTGCTTTGCATAAGTCTCTCAGACTCTTCAATCGTTTCCTCCTGTCTCTTTCTCCTTGCCTCCCAAAGCTCTTTCCACTGTAAAAATTCAGTCGAAGAATAAAGGTCTCCATCCAGAAGCTTATTCATCGTCAAGGATCGGAAAGTATTCGTAAAATCCGCCTTGAACGTATGCATGAGATTAAGCAAGCTTTCAAAAAGCGTTTCATCTTCTTTTTCCTCATTAAATAATCCAAGTTTCGCTCTCATTCCAGATATCCAATTGGCTTTAAATAACTCAGAGAAGTTAGAAAGCTCTTGCTGGGCGATTTCTACAGCCTTGTCTTGATCACCATGTAGAAGCGGTAATAAAGATTCAGCAAAACGGGCCAAGTTCCATCCACCAATAGAAGGCTGATTTCCATACGCATAGCGACCTTGTCTATCAATCGAACTAAATACAGTCATCGGATCATATGTATCCATAAAGGCACAAGGACCATAATCAATCGTTTCCCCACTAATCGTCATGTTGTCGGTATTCATCACACCATGAATAAAGCCAACTAACTGCCATTTAGTAATCAATGATGCTTGGCGCCTTATGACTCCCTTAAGGAGAGATAGATAACGATTGTCATCTAAATCAATATCAGGAAAATGACGCTGTATTGCATAATCAGCCAGCTTCTTCAGATCCTCGATTTCTCCCCACTGTGCAGCAAATTGAAAGGTACCAACTCTCATATGACTAGCTGCAACACGTGTTAAAATCGCGCCAGGTAATATGGTTTCACGAATAATCTCCTCACCTGTCGTTACGACGGCTAGGCTGCGGGTAGTTGGAATTCCAAGCGCATGCATGGATTCGCTCATAATATATTCACGAAGCATAGGTCCAAGAGCTGCTCGACCATCTCCACCACGAGAATAGGGCGTTCTCCCCGAACCTTTTAGCTGAATATCAAAACGTTCATCTGTGGGTGTTATATGTTCACTAATTAATACAGCACGGCCATCTCCTAACATATTAAAATGTCCGAACTGATGCCCAGCATATGCTTGAGCAAGGGGCTCAGCGCCTTCCGGGATTTTGTTGCCTGCGAAAACCTCCACACCCTCGTGATCTTGTAGTATCTCTGAGGTAAAACCTAAAGTTTTAGCTAGCGATTCGTTATAAATCACTAACTTTGGAGACCGTACAGGTTCTGGATGTTGCTTTGTAAAAAAGATGTTCGGTAGCTTTGCATAGCTATTGTCTAAGTTCCATCCTGATTTTTTTATGGTCAGCAACTCCCTTTCTAGTTTGTTTTGTATTGTAATTTTATTATAGCTTACGTGTTCGTATCTCTTCTTGCACAACGCTGTGCTTAGTTTTTACTTCTGTACATTTCTTATTCCGTATTTCAGCACCAATCGTATACAACTTACGTAACTGGACAAATAATAAAAAAACTCCTTTGTCTTCCACTTACAAAGGAGTTTTCCTAGCTTAATTGTCTTCAGCCATCAAGGTAATCGTTACTTTAAACAAATCACCGTCCACATCAATATCTAATGTAGCTTGGTGCAAATCAATGATAGATTTAGCGATGGCAAGCCCTAAACCAGAACCGTCTGTGTGGCGTGCTTCATCTCCACGCTTAAATCGTTCGATTAATTCGTCGTTATTTTCGCTTAATTCATATTTAGAAATGTTTTTAAACGTAATCAATACCTGCCTGTTCTCTTCTTTTATGCTTATATACGCTCTTGTGTTTTCTAGTGAGTATTTCAGTATATTTCCAATTAGATTTTCAAATACTCGCCAAAGCTTCTGCCCATCCACAACAGCATAAACAGGTTTTTCTGGATTGGATACACGGAACTGTATAGATGATTCTTGGATTGATTCATTATACTCAGCAAGTGCTTGTTGTAATAGTTGAACAATATCTACTTTCTCTTTAACAAGCTCCATGTTCCCGCTCGCCATTTTGGATACTTCGAACAAATCATCAATTAGCACCTTTAAGCGCTTTGATTTTCTATCAATGATTTCAATATAAGCGCTTCTCTCATCAGCACCTAGTTCTGGATTCTTTAACAGCTCGGTATAAGTCATAATCGAAGTTAATGGTGTCCTCAAATCGTGACTCACATTCGTAATTAATTCTGTTTTGAGTCTTTCACTTTTTGCTTGTGCATTTTGTGACATTTTAACACCATATTTTAGTTTATTTATATCCTCAGCAAGCTTAGCTAAAACTGATTTTCCTTTAACTTCTAAATCAGGCTCTAATTTCCCATTTGCGGCTGCACTCGCATGTAAAAGAATACGATTAAAATAGCCTAATCTTCTGACTATTAGTATCGATAGAGGGATCCCCACTACTAGTAGTGCAGGTAGATAAACAATGATAACCTCTTCTTCAATCGCAATGAACACAGCACCTAGTCCGAATAAGAAAATAATCATAAACAATAGGAGCATTTGGATTCCCACGCTTCGATTCAGAAACATATTGCCAATAGATTGAAAGATCCTTGTTACGATTGCCTTTCTCCAGTCTTTTTTAACGAAAGATATATCTCTTGTTCTTGGATATAAGTAAGCACCTTGAATCCAAGTTAATCCGAACATAACGGTGATCCAAAATAAATAATAGAAGATTCCTTCAAGTATCCCTAAAAGATGGTTACTGTAATTTAAGTAGGAAAGCTCAAAGAATATGGCAAGGGTAATCATCGCAGATATTACAAAAAGAACCCAAGCTATATCAATTGGAATCTTACGATAGTGTTCCTTCCATTTCTCCGGTGCAATCCTTCTAAGCATCTTATGTTTTCTTTCGATTACTATGCTGATAACTAAGGCAATAATCGCACCAAATGAAAACACCCAAAACAACGGTTTTTGTATCGTGAAATCATGATACTCGCTCATAATAAAATGTGAGTTTGGCGTTTTCTTCGTAACTCCTATTTTCCCTTCATAAAGAGAAAATGAATCCGTATTACCTAGATTGGCTATTTCTCGATACCCCCAAACAATTGGCTCTGGATTCAATTCTAGATAGTCATAATCCTTTGTTGGGTAGCTTCTAATTGTGTGCATATTGGCCTCAATAATGGATTCTTTAGCCGAAGGAGTAGGTGAGAGATTCGTGAACACCTTCCCCGTATTCGTATCCTTCAAGTGGAAGACAAACGCCTGTTTATACTTCTCGTATGAAGAACGCTGATTTTCTAACTGTCGGTAATATTCATTAACCTGTTCCTCTTTTTCTGCTAAAATCTTGTCTTTAATCAATTCATCATTTTCAAACAGCTCTGTAACTTCCTTTATTTTTTTATCTCTTTCTTCTATATAGAAGCTTTCAGCCTCTTGATTGCCTGTATTCCTTGCTTCTAATATCCTATCTTCATATTGTTGTTCAATATTGAAGACTTCGCTTGTTAGATCTCCATATCGATATCGATACTCTTCTATTTCACTATTCGTTACAGTGAGCTCTTTTACCACATCTTCCTTTGGCTGATACGCGATTTCAAACGCATAAACATAATTTAAAAATTCATCAACATGCCTTTCAAACTGATACGTATGAAAATAGTTTTTCTTAAAATAATGATGATCATCGAAAATAGCTGCTAACACACCACTGACTCCATACGTAAATAATAGAAGCCATGCAAGAAGTCCGATTCTACTTTTCCATTTTATATCCAATTCCCCATACCACCTTTAAATATCTAGGATTTTTAGGATCAATTTCAATTTTTTCACGTATTTTTCGAATATGAACGGCCACTGTATTTTCCGCATTGTATGACGGCTCTTGCCAAACACTTTCGTAAATATCATTGATAGAAAACACTCGACCAGCATTCAACATCAACAGCTCAACAATCCTATATTCAGTTGGTGTTAATTTGATTGCATCCCCGTTAACAGCCACTTCTTTTGCTTCCTGGTCAAGAGTCAGGCCGTTCAGGTTAATCATTTTGTTTTTTCCTTCAAAATGCCCTAATGTCACATATCTTCTAAGCTGAGATTTGACTCTAGCAATCAGCTCTAGTGGATTAAATGGCTTCGTTACATAGTCATCTGCTCCCACCTGCAATCCTAGAATCTTATCTGTATCTTCACTTTTTGCACTCAACATAATAATTGGGATATTCTTCTTTTCACGTATCTTAAACGTCGTTTTAATACCGTCCAATCGAGGCATCATGATGTCGAGAACGATAAGATGAACCTCTTGCTCGTTTAATAGATCAATGGCTTCAATTCCATCCTTAGCCTTCAATACTTTAATTCCTTCATTTTTTAAATATATTTCAATCCCATCACGGATATCTTTGTCATCATCTACGACTAACACAACGTAATTTGTCATTTGCTGATCCCTCCTTTCCAAAGTATACCATGTGCATTTCCTAAGAATATACATAGTATAGCTAGCAGTTCTTAATTTAAAGGTAGTGAAAAAATGAAGAATTTCTTAAGATTGAAAAGTACCTGGAACGCCCCGAAATCTGTCGAACTTGACAAACCAGAAGAAATGAAAGCTCTCTTTTCAGATGCCATGGCTAAATATGAAGTAAAACAAGAAAAGTAGCGAAAAGAAAATGAAGGGAAATGGACGTTGTCTAATGAGTTCGCGATTTCAGCCGTCATGCTTGGAGCCATTTTTGATATTGTATTTATTCTTTTATGGGCTATATATGAAAATAAGGAAACGAGAAGGGGAAATTCAGCCTAAAAAACAATGGACCGATTTAAAATGGTTTTGGAACATTGTCGCTTTTGGAGTTGTCCATCCGAAAATTAATTGGAAAAACTTTATTCAATTTGTCATCATTATGATGGACTTACTGAAACTTGCAATTTTTAGAATGATTGAACAAACGTAAAAAGCTTGGGACTTAGTCCCAAGCTTTCAGCATGTTTTAAGACCCCATTCGGGAAATTGATATATCAAACTAAGTAAACATGTACAAAGAGACCCTATCATTGAATATTTCCAGGATCAAAACACTTCGAAATGTCGATTACCCTGTTATTCGACTTTTCACTCCGCAAAACAATTCAAAATGTCGATTAAACCCTGTTATTCTACTTTTCACGCCGTAATCCACTTCAAAATGTCGATTAAATCCTGTTATTCTACTTTTCACTCCGCAAAACACTTCAAAATGTCGATTAAACCCTGTTATTCGACTTTTCACTCCGCAAAACACTTCAAAATGTCGATTAAATCCTGTTATTCTACTTTTCACACCGTAATCCACTTCGAAATGTCGATTAATCCTGTTATTCTCCTTTTCACACCGTAATCCACTTCGAAATGTCGATTAAATCCTGTTATTCTACTTTTCACTCCGCAAATCACTTCCGGGGCGTTCAGAACATGTAACAATTGTTGGAGATAAATCAGGTGTTTACCTACTTCTTGAAGTAAAGCTTCAAAAATCAGAGCAAGCTCTTATCAAACAGGCCAAAGAATTTAAGATCAACGTGTATCCAACTGCTATGTACTGGGCAGATGAGTACAAAGGTACATACCCATTGCTACAAATAGGCTTTGGAGGCCTATCTCAAAAGGAAATTGAAGAAGGCATCTATCGTCTCAGAAAGGCTTGGCTCTAAGATATATAGGGATATGGGATTTTACACCTATGTCCCTTTTATATGTTTATTGACAATTTTTTGAAGTTAATGAATAATATAAGAAAAGCATCATTCTAATTTTTTAGAATGGATTAAAAAATTAGTTCATAGAGGGGCTAGGCATATGGATACCTTTAAAATTAATGTAGAGCAATCGAAATTATTAGGCAGTGCACTACGTGTCAAAATCTTGGCACTTTTAGCAGATGAACCGAAAACAGCAAAACAAGTTGCTGATTTATTAGAGAAATCCCCTGGAAGTGTTCATTACCATGTTCAGCTATTATTTAAAGGTGGTCTATTAAAGATAGTAAATACGCAGGAAATTGGTGGGATTGTTGAAAAGTATTATCAAGCAGTGGCAAAAAATTTTTCTCCTGAGAACCAACACACTCCGCCTGAGGATTCAATTTCTTCAACTAGATTAACGACTAATCTTCTCTTAACGAAAGTACAATCCGTTCAATTCCTTGAAGAATTAAACCAAGTAGTTGAGAAGTGGGCCAAGGTGCTACCTCCCAAGAAGGAAGAACAACACGAGTATGGTGTGGAAATGATGCTGTGGGAAAAAAAGAGTACCAAAGACGAAGAGGAGGAGTAATGCATGCCTCAACCTAAAATTTGGACGTATTCATTTTCAATGCTTTTTTCCTCAAAAGTGACGAAAGTCATGGCGGAGAACATTACAAGTATCGCCTTTATGTGGCTACTACTAGAGTCAGGTGGAAATGCCTTTAGTACATCGATGATGTATGTTTGCTCTATGGTACCGCAGATGCTGTTTGGTGTATTGATCAGTCCCGTTTTATCAAAATGGAAGCTCACCTATTGGATGTTTGCTTCGGATAGTGTTCGCGCATTTATTATTTGTACGATCCCGCTTCTTTATTTAGCTGATGCATTACCACTATGGATGTTTTATTGTGCTGCATTCATCCAGTCAGCTTGCGGCGCCATCTATAACCCTGCCTCCGTGTCGTTATTGCCAAAGGTTTTGGCCAAATCAAGAATTCAACAAGGGAATGCCATCCTTGTATCAAGTGATAAAACGGTTTATTTGTTAGGTTTAGCTGGAGCCGGGGCGCTCATCACCTTTCTCTCTACTACCACTACACTCTTCATTACTAGTGCCTTATTCCTAATTTCCGCATTACTCATTTTACTTGTTCGATTGAACGGTCGCGATAAAGTAAAAGAGGATCATACACTGTCTTATTGGAAAAAAATCAGGGCAGGAATTACGTTTGTTTGCACCGAAACGTTCATCTTACCATTGGCTCTCGTCTGTATTTTTGTAAATATCGGGATCATCCCATGGATTATCCTCCGTCCAATCCTGATTTACGACGATTTATCGGCAAGTGCCTTTATCTATACACTCGTTTCATCCTGTGGTTTTATCGGTGGATTAGTAGTAGGTATTATTTTGACAAAGGTGGTCATCCGTCATCAAGGAATACTATTTATTATTGCCGTAATAGTTGAAGGGGTTGCTCTTACGATAACCGGTATGTCGCCAAGTATCATCCTAATGATGATTTGTAGCTTTATTATAGGAATGGGTGAGACAGCTATCAATGTACCGATAATGGTTATGATTCAAACGAGTATTCCAGAAGATAAACAAGCACTTGTATTCAGTGTGATTGGACTCGTCGTAGCATTACCACTCCCACTATTCGGTTTAGTTATGGGTCCGTTAGCGTTATTAGTAGGAAATGGGGTTGCAATCATGCTCGGGGGGGTACTTATCATTCTCTCCGGTTTAGGTGCCTTAAAATTTACATCACTATCCAAGATGTTGACATCCAAACGAGTACAAAAAGAAGTGGGACACGGCATTTAACCCCCGTGTCCCACCTCAGCGCTACGAAGCCTTTGCTTATCTACCTTACCTAAAGGCGTATATGGCATTTGATCAATTAATACAATATCCTTTGGCATTTGAAACCTCGCTGCTCTTCGTCTTAGCCATTCATATAGCTCTTGTGTTGATAGACTAGCATCTTTCATAGGCTGTACATAGGCTTGTAGCCTATTTCCAAACTGGGCATCGACCACCCCAATTACTGCCACTTCAGCTACATAAGGGTGTTGAATGAGGATTTGTTCTACTTCTACAGGGTATACATTAACACCCGCTGATACGATCATGTCATCGATTCTTCCACTTAAATAGTAGTACCCATTCTCATCTTGGTAACCCATATCCCCTGTTTCAATCCAATTATTTTTCTCCTTCATACAAAATTGACCAATCGTTCCGACGTCCACTTTCCTTTTACCTGAATCTAAGATAGTGAACGGTACCCCTTTTATTTTCCTGCCAAGGGTAGTGGCTGAATCTTGTAAATCTTGCGGAGTGGCAATGATGTTTAGACCAGTTTCTGATGTACCATATAAGTTATATATAATATTCCCTAACTTTAGAAGCACTTCATCAACGAGTTTAGGGGTTAATACTGCACTCCCTGAAGCAATACAATGAAGTGTTTTTAAATCGTCCACATTATGCTTTAACATTTTTTGTAACATAAGTGGAACAACCGTTACGACTTCTATCTTATGTTCACGAATGAGAGTACATGCCCTCTCTGCTTCAAAGCCTTTACTAACCACGATCTTCTTTCCTAATGCAATAAATAAAAATAATACAGCTAGGCCATACCCGTGATAGATAGGGGTAGCAACATAGGTAGTTTCATAACGTAACAGTTTTAATCTAGTAAGTAAACCTATAAAAGGATTCAAATACGTGAATATAGATGGCCGATGAGCAACTTCTTTTGCTTTACCTGTTGTACCACCTGTCCGGAGCAGCATTTTACTGGATGAAGCTCTTTGAAGTTTTTGACCCTCTTGCTTCTCAAGTACAAATCGATTAATTGCAGGCAACTCATCATGATAGCTTACTACTATTTTCTGATGATAATTGGATTTCTCTACAACAGAGATAAAATCAACATCGCAAACAAGCAAATCAATGTCTAGTTCATCTAATACTTGAATCATCTGATTCTGTCCAAGCTCCGTATTCAGAAAACAGACATCTGCCCCTGTGCGGGAAACGGAAAATATCGCTTTCACGAATGATGCATGATTTCTACACAAAAACGCAACCCTTTTCCCGCTCCTTAACTCGTATCTCTCAGAAAAAATGGTAGCTAGATTTTCTGATTGCATCCTTAATTGTGCGTACGTTAAGGTTTCCTCGTCATCAACTAGTGCAATTTTTTTACTATAAGACGTTCCCGCAAATTGTAATAACGTCATCGCATTGATACCACATTGAAAAAGAGCCATTATAAGTCTTGATAACCCTTTTGGGGATAGAATATTCAATTTGAATAATACATAGGTTAGCTTCAATATGTTCAAGTTTTATCCCCCTTTTTTCTGATCAGACGTGGGAGGAAGCGTTCAGATAATTTACTGAATAGTAAAGAGGCTACTTGACCAAATGGTAACCACCATGGCTGATAGCTTTTCCGTTTCGTATACAATGACTTGCATATGATGGCAGCAACATGTTTTGCATGCATAGCAGGCATGTTTTGATAAGCAACGGTTGGTGAAATCATCGGAGTTTGAACGAGTGGCAAATAAATGGACGTTGTGGCTAATCCGTTCGCATTTAGTTCAGGAGCAACTGATCGAAACCATGTATCAAATGCAGACTTAGAAGCCTGATACGCTGCCCAGTACGGGAATGGTACTAACTTTGTATTTATCGTAGAGATATTGATAATATGCCCTCTGTTTTTTGTAAGAAGAGGAATGACTGACAATACTATTTGCACCGGTGCCAAATAATTAACGGCCATTGTCCTAGTCATGTCATGGTATCGATCGAGTGACTGATAAATAGGTCTCTTAATGGACTTACCTGCATTGCTTATGACTACATCTAGTCCATGTGGCAGCTGGTGGATCCATGCTAACAAGGTCTCCACTTCGGCCTCGTTTCGAAGATCTACCTTGAATACACTAACTCTGGCTGTATTTTTCTCAATGTCGCTCTTCATCGTGATAAGTCTATCTTCTCGCCTTGCAACAAGGAGTAAATGAGCATCCACCTCAGCAAGCATGTAGGCAACCTGTTCTCCTATTCCGGAACTTGCCCCAGTAATAAGAATCGTCTTACCTTTTAATTCACTTTTTAATTTTTCTTTGTCTAGGTAAGTGGAGGGGAACAATATTTTTTCTAGAAATCCGTAAGTGTACATAAGAGTAAATTCCTTTTTTCTTTTATTATACATGAACAAAAGGCTCAGGGCGCCCCGTCTAGACTCAGGACGAGCAGAAGGACAAGGGGTCAGACCCCTTGTCCTTTATATGAGTTTAGTACATCTTCCGTTGTACTTTTTGAAAGAGCAACTTCGTTTACTTTTTCCAATTCTGATTTATTCAATTCTTTTATCAATGATCGGGCTGGTAGAATGGAAGTAGCACTCATTGAAAATTCATCTAGCCCCAATCCTAACAAAATTGGGATAGCTGTTTGATCTCCGGCCATTTCACCGCACATTCCAACCCACTTTCCTTCTTGGTGGGCTGCTTTAATCACCAAACTTATTAAGCGTAATATAGCAGGATGATAAGGCTGATAAAGGTAGGATACCCTTTCATTCATTCTATCAGCAGCAAGCGTATATTGAATTAAGTCATTCGTACCGATACTAAAGAAGTCAACTTCTTTTGCAAATTGATCGGCAAGTATGGCAGATGAAGGTATCTCCACCATCATTCCAATCTCAATGTCATCTGAAACCTCATTTCCAACTGATAGTAAGTTTTCCTTCTCTTCAAGTAAAATTGCTTTTGCCTGTTTAAATTCCTCTACAGTGGCAATCATCGGAAACATTATTTTCAAGTTACCGTAAACACTTGCTCGAAGGAGGGCTCTTAATTGAGTACGGAAAATCGATTGTTCCTCTAAGCAAAGACGAATTGCTCGATATCCTAAAAACGGATTCATTTCTTTAGGTAATTGTAAATATGGAAGTTCTTTATCCCCTCCAATATCAAGGGTTCTGACTACAACTGGTTTTCCCTCCATTTTTTCTAATACCTTTTTGTAGGCAGTGAATTGTTCTTCTTCAGTTGGAAGCTGATCACGCCCCATATAAAGAAACTCTGTACGATAAAGTCCAATGCCTTCTCCACCATTATCTAAAACACCTTGTACATCATCAGGTGTACCAATGTTCGCAGCAATTTCAACTCGATGACCATCTTTTGAGATGGTTGGCTCTTCCTTAAGCTCTCTCCATTGTTCTATTTGAGTGGCAAATTCAATCTGCTTTTGTTGATAGTTCTTTAACGTTTCATCATCAGGATTAAGAATGACTTGACCATCTATTCCATTTACAATGAGGAGATCTCCATTTTTAATATCTGCTGTAACTATCTTTGCTCCGACTACAGCTGGAATCTCCAACGACCTGGCCATAATGGCAGTATGAGAAGTTTTACCACCAATGTCCGTCGTAAATCCTTTGACAAATTTCTTATTAAGTTGTGCAGACTCGCTTTGTCACATCACGAATATCAGCAGCTCTCTCTTTCATATATTCATTATCCATCCCCTCAAACATTTGAATAAACATGTCAGCCGTTTCTTGAAGAGCAAACTCAGCATTAACTTGTTCTTGGTGAATTTTATCTTGTATAGGTTTAATTAGTTCTGGGTCACTTAACACAAGAAGATGGGCTGAAAAAATTGGCGGCCTTGTCCTCTCCCAGCTCTATGTGAGCATGTTTTCTTATTTGTTCAAGCTCCTTAGATGATTGTTTTAAGGCTTTTTGAAACCGTTCAAGTTCCAATTCAACATGTTCAATTGATTGCTTTGTAACTGTTAATTTAGGTTGAACGAGTTTATATGCCTTGGCGATGGCGATTCCATTGGAAGCAGCAATTCCGTATATGATATTGGTCATCGTTTCTACTCTCCTAAGCCTTCCTTTTGCAGTACATCTTGAATGGCTGAAATCGCAGCGTCTTCATCTGTTCCATTCGCAGACACTATAATCCTTGCTCCATTTGGAACACCAAGAGACATGACACCCATAATTGATTTCAGATTAACATTTCGACCATTGTATTCTAGGTAAACTTCACATTCGAATGAGCTTACCGCCGAAACCAATACAGTTGCTGGTCGTGCATGAATACCTGATTCACTTATTATTGTAAATTCCTTCTCTATCATTTTTTAATCTCCTCTCTCCGATGTAAATACTTTATACTTGCTCTAGAATTAATCTGAAAAGCGGATCTCCCTCTTTTAGACCTGTAATTTCTTGAATTGTCTTTTCTAGACCTACTTCCTTTATTTTCACTTGAAGCAAAGTTGCCTCTTCATCTTCCGGAAAATCATATCGTAAGGCAGCGATTATTCCTTTTACTAAACTAATTGGTTGACCTAGATTATAAGTGAAATATTGTGTTGCCGGAGCGATAAGCCGATCATTTTGTCCTAATTTTCGAAGAGGGCCCCTTGCTACTCTTGGAATTTCGTCATTTATATAAGGATTTAGAAATCGATTGATAATCTTTTCAATATAGTTGGAATGTTCGGTTGTATCAAAATTGTATTTCTTCACTAATACTTGACCAGATTCCATTAAAGCACCTTTCACTACCTGTGATACCTCATGATGTTCCATTGCCTCTTTAATCGTTTTTAAACCTGCCTGATACCCAACATAAGCAGCCATTGCATGACCCGTATTAACAGTAAATAACTTCCGTTCAATAAAAGGTGTCAAATCGTCAACAAATGTAACACCCTCTATAGAAGGAATATGTCCCTTCATCTTTGATCGATCCACTACCCACTCATAAAAAGGTTCTACTTTGACTAATAGCTTATCTTCATTTTCCTGTATAGGGACAATTCGATCGACTGCGGCATTCGGAAATGTAAATAATGTATCGAACTTCACTCTATCCTCATCTGAAATTCTTTCATACACCTTTTCCTTTAAAAACTCACTCCCACCAATCATATTCTCACACGCAATAATGTTTAATGGTTTTTCTGATTTACCTGCTCTATGTTTTAAACCTTTTGCGAGTAATTCTGAAATAATAATTAAAATATTCGGGCCAACGGCTGTTGTAACTAGATCTGCGTTCGAAATGGCTTCAATGACATCGTGAGGACGCTGTAAACTATTAATTCCTCTAACATGTTTAATCACAGTTTCTTCACTTTGTTCATCTGCTAGAACTACGCGGTATTCATTTCGCTCATTTAATAAATCAACAATTTCTGCGTTTACATCGACAAAACAAACATCATAGCCGGTATTTGATAATAAACTACCAATAAAACCCCGGCCGATATTCCCTGCACCAAAGTGGACAGCTAACATTTATTTCACCTCTGAAAATAGATTAATAATCTCATCAGCTGAGCTTGCTTCTACGACCCTTTGAATATTTTCTTCCTCTGAACAAACAATTGCAATTTGTGAAAGAATGTCTAAATGCTCTCCATCCTTTCCTGCAATGCCAATTAGCACTTTAACTACATTCCCATCTCCAAAATCTACTCCATGTGGAACTTGAATAATCGAAAGTCCTGAGCATTTAACTGATTTTTTTGCATCTTCTGTTCCATGGGGAATCGCAACAAAATTCCCCATATAGGTGGAGGTCAACTCTTCACGCTCCAACATCTTCTCAATATACGAAGGTTCAACATAACCTTGTTCAACAAGAATTTGACCAGTCGCTCTTATCGCTTCCTCTTTATTTAAGAAACTTGCATGAAGTACAATATTGTCTTTTGTTAAAATTTGATTTGACATACGAAACACTCCTACTGTTTTACTTTTTCGTCATAAAATATTTTCATTTCCGTTGATAGTAATTGTGCTAGGTCTTCTTCTACATCGTTTTGGAATTTGTAAATGGTCTTGTCATCTCTCATGATAAGAGAACTAATGCCACTTAATACCTCTAACGTTTCACTAGAACACGTATTAGGAGCAAGCATTAATAAAATTGATGTAATATGAATGATAGATTCATCCATAGCTTTTACTGTCAAAGGTGTATTTAACCTAAGGATTGTAAAACTAGGTAACTGAATGTATCCACTTCTAGTGTGATAAAGCGCCATTACAGTTCCAGGTATTCCAAGCCCACCAAGTTGCTCCCGCTTGAATAGCTCTTTTACAACTTCAGATGTACTGCTAATCACTCCTTCTTCTTCTAAACGAAAGCATATTTGTTCAAGCGCATCTACAACAGATACAGGATCTTCTATATTCATTATGAAAAATCCATTTAAAACATGAAAAACAGCACTTGAATAATTTTTAACTTTTGAAAGGCTTTCAATAAATGATTTACTGTCATTGTAATTCTTGTTTGAGATAACCTTTTTCACTATAAAAGTAGAGTGATGTTTCTTTGTAAGTAGTACTCGCTTTACATTATCAATTTCTTCCCTTGAGAGGAGAGGACTGACGACAAGGTAGTCCGTCTCAAAATTCTTTAAAGGGATTGTTGACACGATCAAATCGAATTCTTTTGGATTGATAGAGACTAAATCAAATAACGAGGCATTGATCGTTTTGATCCCTGGAATCTCTTGTTCCAACTTGGAGGATAGAATTTTTGAAGTCCCAATTCCACTAGAACATACAACCAGCGTTCTTACTTCTGATCCTACCTCCCTATTTAGAAGAGCAGATGCGAAATGCATAACGAGATACCCTATTTCCTCATCTGGAACATGAATGTCAGGGAAAATTTCTTCCACACCTTTTTTGAGAATTGAAAACAATTCGTTGTAATCCTGTTTAATTCTCATTAAGAGGGGATTCGATATTCCCATATTTTGATGAAGCCGATATAACGCAGGTCTTAAATGTGTAACTAGCCCTTGGAATAATGACATATTTTTCGAGAGATCGTGGTCAATTTCTCTACTAACAAACTGAATTAGGTGCTGTACCAACATACCTACTTGTAAGCTTGATCCTTCAAGCATATCATCATACTCGTTTCGGAGCTTAGCACCCATAAGATGCATTGTAATAAACCCAATCTCCCCTTTGGCAATGTTAATTCCGAAGATGTCCTCTAATCCATTCACCATTTTTTCGGCAACTTGATATTCCTTCGTATGCTCTAATTTTTTTAATTGTTCTTCATCGAAATTAATATCTTCACCTTGCTGAATTCTTTCAATCGCAAGAGCTAAATGAACAACAAGGCCTATATACGAACTATCTGCAATGGAATACGGTAATTCTTCTCTAATCTCATTAATCTTTTTTTCAATAATGAGAAGCTTCTTTCGATCAACAAGACCGAGTAATTTGTCAGTAATGGTATCCATTGTTCGCGTAGACTTTTTTTGAATATTTTCCTTAATAAAAGAAATCATTTCATATTCATTGATATGGTCACTAATGAGCTTACTCATCGCTTTCCTTTTTGCTGATTCTGTTCCAATTATTTCGACTCCATAACCACGTTTTCTTACTAACGTAAGATTAAAGAAATGAAGCTGTTCCTCAATTTTATTAAGATCATTACTAACGGTCGCAATCGTCACATTTAAGTCATTCGCTAATGCAAGGAGCTTAATCGGCTCAGTATGGTCCAGTAGTTCCGAAATGATGATGGCTTGACGTTCCTCAGGTGTATACTCTATATGTGAAAGATTGTATAGGAACAACCGCAATTTCTCTTTTCTCTCGGAGTGACCGGTTATTTGAATACCAATACCAGCTTTTTTATCCAGAACTAAACCATAGTCATGTAGTGTACTCTCTACACCCTTTAAATCTCTATGAATCGTCCTTGGACTAACCTCCAAAGCTTTGGCAAGCTCTTTCACTGTTGATTCGTCCGTTTTCGCTAATAAAAATTCTAGGATTTTCCGTTCTCTAGCAGAAATATACACATTCACCACTCCACCTATTAGTGAAATTTTCCTTTTTAGGTTGATGACAAAATTTAAAAAGTCTAATCCCACATTTTCATGATATATGCTAAAATCCTTAACCATCAATATGAAAATAGTATATTATAGTCAATAGACTTGTTGCCATACTTTAAAAACTAATGATAAAGCCGCTTCTATAACGTTGTTTAGCCTGACTCTTAGTAGCAAGAAAAGACTGACTTCAATTGTCAGTCTTTTCTAATGTTTGTTATTTTAGCTCATCAATTAACTCATCATACTTCGGGCTATTTAAGAAATTTTCTACTGAGATATGATGAGCAGTTGGAAGCTTCTCCTTGGCTCGTGGAGTTAAGTCCTTATGTGTAATCACGATATCAGCATCATCTGGAATATTCGTAATGGAAGTGTTTGTGATGAAAATATCCAAATCCGCTTTTTTGGCTTTGTTCTTTAGAATAGATGCCCCCATGGCACTTGACCCCATACCGGCATCACATGCAAAAATAATTTTTTGTACTGATCGAGCGTCTAATTCTTTCTTCTCTGTATCTTTAACATCAAGTGTGTCAGCAATAGAACTCTTCTTCCCTTTCATTTCTTGCATTTTAACAGTTGCTCCAGAGATATCTTCTACCTCTTGCTTACTTGTTTTTAAGATGAAAGATGCTACTAAGAATGAGATTACAGTTGCTACAAGTACACCTAATAAAACTCCTATATGACCTCCACCTTTAGGTGTCATTGCTACTAAAGCAAAAATACTTCCCGGAGACGGTGGTGCAACTAATCCTACATTAAATAGTGTGAATGTAAATACTCCACTAATTCCACCTGCAATGGCTGCTAGAATTAATATCGGCTTCATCAAAATATACGGGAAGTAGATTTCATGAATACCTCCAAAGAAATGGATAATTGCTGCACCTGGTGATGTCTGTCTCGCTGTGCCTTTACCGAAAATCATAAAGGCTAAAAGAATTCCTAAACCAGGACCTGGATTCGTTTCTAATAAGAAAAGAATAGACTTCCCTGTTTCCGCTGCTTCCTTAGCTCCTAGTGGACTTAAGATTCCATGATTAATCGCATTATTTAAGAATAGTACTTTAGCTGGTTCAATAAATATATTCGCTAATGGAAGTAGACCCGCATTTACAATAACCTCTACCCCAGTTGCTAATAGATTATTTAAACCTTCAACAACAGGGCTAATACCTAAAAATGCTAGCAGTGTCAAAATTCCTGCTAAAATTCCCGCTGAAAAGTTATTAACTAACATTTCAAATCCTTGTTTTACTCTAGGTTGAATCATTTGGTCAACTTTCTTAATCAACCAACCTCCAAGTGGTCCCATTATCATCGCACCAAGGAACATTGGAATATCAGATCCAACAATTACCCCCATCGTAGCAGTCGCACCTACGACCCCACCACGAGCATCATAGACCATTTTACCTCCTGTATAACCAATCAATAATGGAAGTAAATACGTTATCATCGGACCAACTAACTTTGCCAGCTCTTCGTTTGGGAGCCATCCCGTAGGAATAAATAAAGCAGTGATAATACCCCAAGCAATAAAGGCTCCAATATTCGGCATTATCATACCACTTAAATGGCTACCGAAACGCTGAATTCTTACACGCACATCCGGTCTTGCTTCTGAATTTGACATATCTTTGCTCCTTTCTAGAAGGTAATAAATATCTAGTATGGTTTTCCTAGTATTATTATCTTAAGTCGAAATTAAAGCGTTTACAATTTTAAGAAAATTATGTTTTGTCATATTGATTGTTGTCAATATTAAAAAGCGCTCATTCCAATTAGATTTGAGTTTGTTTTAGGGATCTAATTAGAGTTGGTGAATAGGTAATGTTAATCGTAGTAATCGTTAATGATAAAGGACATGGATTCTGATAATCCAATGTCCTTTATCATTAACAATTACTTTCTCTTTTGTCTATATAAATCGATGGATTTATAGCCTTCTGCTAGAATTACTTCCATATCGTTTAATCGTTTTTCTTGTGTTTCTTTTCGTTTCGCACTAAATACATAACGTGCCCAATCTTTCTGATAGCCGAACGTAAGTTGATTGTAGATTGTTAATACTTCCTCGTTCTTCCCTAGATAGGTTTTAATATCTTTAACATGGTCGATATAATCATCGACACATTGACTACTTTTCGAGCTAGTGGTGGCTCTCTTCTTTGCTGGCACTGCCTTCATACCAACAACTGTAAATACATCATTTAAACTAACCATTCTAGAGAACTTTAAATTACTTCCACGGTAGAAACCTTCTTCGTTATAATGCTCTTCTGTGTATATACTGTCACGTTCTATGTATTCTTTATATGTAGGGTTCCCTTTCTTTGGATAGGCAAAGTAAAGATATCCATTATCCTTAACAAATTGCTTATCTATTGCACTCTGTATATACTCCAAAAACTCCTCTAGCGTATATATAAAAATAAACACAAGATCATACTTCTTATCCTTTATAGTCGTATCATATTCAATACTGTTAAAATCATCCACATCTTCAGGTAGATTAATAATTAATTTATCAGGATATTTACTAAAATTTAATTTATCTAGAACACTTTTCGTTGAATTCACACGTGTAATCTCCCTTTTCCATTAGTTATCAACCATTATTTCCACACACCTAAAATCCATCCCATGATGGTAAAGGTAGTTACATGATAGCCTGAATTAATGAGAAATAATTTCACAGATTTCCTTTCAAATAAATACGTTATCCCCATCGCAGCTACGACCCAAAAAAGCCCAGCCATAAATCCTGCTGTTGCACCTATAAGCCCATTCCTTTCAGGACCTAGAAATAAAACAAGAGTAAATGAAATAATAAGTGAAGCGATAAATCCTCCACCGAAGATTAGTCCCATATTCCCCTTCTTTAAACTCTCTTCATCAAATCCATTCTCCTTCATCCAAACCCTTCCGAATAACACTGAATACCAAATTCCACCAACTACAAAAGCTGATAGCGCTGAAACGATAACCGCTAGATAGTGAATAGACTCTATTGATTGTTGAACATTCATTCGGACCACCCCTTTAATATTAATTTATTCTTATTATAGGTGGTTACCCTGTCCATTCTCTTGTAAAAAATGGACATTTTTATAGGAAATTGTTTGAATACACCGCTTTTTCTTTGTATTCTCCTGGCGTCATCCCTGAAAACCGTTTAAACTCTTTATTAAAATGAGATTGATCGTAATAGCCAAGTGATAAGATTAAATCAGCTACTTCTTCATTGGAATAGTTAAAAAGGTAGGAAAAGGCTTTTTCAAAACGATAGATTTGTGATAATAATTTTGGATTAACCCCTGTATGGTCCTTAAATAGTCGATTAAAATGACGCTGGGTAAACCCTAGATTTGAAGCTAAATCAGGAATCGAAATAGTTGGCTCATTACGAATACGATTAATAATAGTCGTGAGTACGTGTAATTGTTTTGTCTTACTCTCAGAAATTTTTCTAATTAAATACGAATCTAACATAGCGTATATTTGGCTACTGTCTTTCGCGGTATGGATTGAATGATACATTTCCTCCTGAAAAACTCCCCAAATAGATTCCAAGTTTTCTACTTGATTCACAGTTTCGTGTATCGGGAAACGAAAAAATGGGAAAAGACCGTGTGGATAAAAACGGATCCCGATGAGGTTGGACTTACCTTTATATTGAATCTCTAACGGCTCATGATGAATCCCCGACATCCACGCATATTTCATGTTATGGGTTTTACGGTTCATCACTCGGTAATTACCTTCTAGTGCAAATATCATTTCTACCTTTCCATTTGGTAGAATTGTTTCATTTTTCACATGTTCTCCATTATCGAATTCTACATTCCAATAACATTCCACCCAGGGTCTTACTAACTTATTTGGAATACTAAGTTCTACTTTCACGACTTTCACCTAAGTTCTAGTAGATTTCATTACTTTACTGGATATTTAATCTCATTCTTCTCCATCTTATTAAATACTTCCTCTTCTAGATCAATATTTAATCGATCCGCTAGCTGCAAAAGATAAATTAGAACATCTGCCATTTCTTCTTTTATGTTTTGTAATGATTCGAGCTTTGCTTCTTCACTACTTTTCCATTGAAAGTTTTCAAGAAGCTCATTTGCTTCTAATGAAATAGAGATAGCTAAGTCCTTTTCATTATGATTGGCCTTCCAGCCTCTTTCATCTCGAAATTCTACAATTCGTCTCATCATATCTTTCATTGTTTAGTTCCTTCTCCTTTCAATCGTAATATATTTCTATTATTTGGTTTCTACGTAGCTTTGTAAATAATATATAGAATAAAAAAGTGTCTGTATTCCACCTAAAAATCTAGTGGAAAACAGACACTTTATTACTACTATTTATTCTGCCTTTAAATCCTCAATAGAATCAATATCCATATATGCAGGGACTACTAATCCTAGCTTTGTACCATGAAGGTTTGAGCCTAAATCTTCAAACTTTCCTTCATATTCAGCGTAGTAATCAGCATGTGTTGTTGGTAACCACGCACCAACCGTTACATCGCCACTACCGTCTGCAACACCAGCCCACATTGGGCCTGCATCCACTTGCACTAGATCTACGTCATATCCTACACTTTCTAAAACATTTTCAACAACGTGAGAGCTCGCAATAACATCTGACCATGCTACATAAAGTACTTTGAATTCGTCACCATTTACTGATTCTACACCCTCAGTCCATGTATCTACTAATTCACTATTTTGACTAACCCACTCGGCAGCAGCCTCTTCTGGCTCCATACCACCTTCGATTAACACCATAACGGCTTCAAGATCCGCTGGTTCCCAATTGAATTGATCCAATAGCTTATAGGCATTTGGATGATCTTCATTTAAACCTAAACGAGCAATCGTATGAACATCTTCTGCTCCCCCATAAATTCCTTTTGGATCTTCTAAGTATTTAAGATCAAAACTAGCAAACTTCCAGTGTGGTGTCCAACCAGTTACAATAATTGGTTCTTCCTTATCATACGCCTTTTTAAGCGCTGCTGACATAGCTGCTCCCGATCCTTCGATTACTTCCCAATCATCTAGACCATATTCAGGTAATACTTCATCAATCGTAAGCTTCATTAATCCAGCACCTGGATCGATTCCAACTATCTTATAATCTACTTGATCCCCTATAGATTTAGTAGAGCTTGAACTATCTTCAGCTCCACTACAAGCTGCTAATCCGAATGATAGAACAATTGCTGATGTAATTCCTGCTACTTTCTTAAACATTATACGGTTCCCCCTTGTTTTTTCTTTCCTATATTTTGTGTAATCCGGTCTAATATGATAGCAATAATAACAATCGCTAGACCAGCTTCAAAACCAATTCCTGTTTTAATTTGTGTAACGGCTCTATACACCTCTGTACCAAGTCCTGGTGCCCCAACCATCGATGCAATAACAACCATAGATAACGCAAGCATAATGCTCTGGTTAATGCCCGCCATGATTGTCGGCATTGCTAATGGAAGCTGTACTTTTAGAAGCTTCTGTTTCGTTGTGGAGCCGAACGCTTCTGTCGCTTCAATCAAATCTGCCGGAACTTGTTGAATCCCCAATATTGTTAAACGTATCGTTGGTGGCATGGCGAAGATAACAGAAGCCACTACACCAGGTACAACCCCGATATTAAAGAAGAATATTGCTGGTAACAAATATACAAACGCGGGCATGGTCTGCATAAAATCCAGAATTGGCGTTAAAATTTGCTTCACACGATTATTCTGCGATGCCCATATTCCTAACGGGATTCCTATAAGTATTGAGATAAACACTGCTGTTAAGACAAGGGCTAATGTCTCAAGCATATCCTCCCAATATCCTAAATTATCGATTAGAAGGAGTCCGATAAAGGCAAACAATGCGATATACTTATTACATATTCTCCAAGCGATAACACTTACAATAACAATAAATAATATAGGTGGAATAAAGGATAATACTGTAACAATACCCTCCACAAACCAATCTAAACCGTCAGCAATACCATCAAACTGAGTTTCAAATGTCACGGTTAGCCATGACACAAAGGCATCCACCCATTTGGCTAAAGGAAGCTTAGGAAGTAATCCCTCCATCTAATTCACCTCCTTTAGAACCTGGACATCATCAATTTGATTGATGTATGTATCATTTCCAGCTAGGGCACCAATAACAGCCCCTCGAACGACGATTCCTTTTAATTTTTGCTTCTCATCTACAACAGCTAAAGGTATTGTCGCATTCGATACCTCTTCAAATAAATCTGTTAATAACGTATCAGCTGTAACAGTAGCAATATTTTGCTCCAAAAACGTCTGCATCGATTGTTGCTCTTCACTTGCTCTCTTGGCATCTTGAGCCGTGATCGCCCCTAACAGCCTTTGTTGTTTATCCACGACATAGATGGATGAAATTCCCAGATCCTTCATGAGCTTTAAAGCCACTCTTGGACCCTTTTCAACCTGTACGGTTTCTGCTCGTTTCATTACATGTCCAGCGGTTAGGACCTTAGAGAGATCCACATCTTCTACGAATCTCTTCACATATTCATTCGATGGACTCATTAATATTTCTTCTGGCGTACCGATTTGCACGATTTCTCCGTCCTTCATCAGCGCAATTCGGTCTCCAATTCGAAGGGCCTCATCTAAATCATGTGTGATAAAGACGATTGTCTTTTCCATGGTAGATTGTAATTCTAGCAACTCATCCTGCATATCTTTTCGAATTAATGGATCTAATGCACTAAACGCTTCATCCATTAAAAGAACATCAGGATCATTTGCTAGCGCTCTTGCTAGTCCAACACGCTGTTGCATACCTCCACTTAATTGACTAGGGTACTGATTTTCATACCCGGTAAGTCCAACCAACTGAAGTGCTTCCAGTGCTTTCTTTTCTCTAGCAGGCTTCTCTACCCCTTGTATTTCTAAGCCATACTCTGTGTTTTCGAGAACCGTACGATGCGGAAAAAGAGCAAACTTTTGAAACACCATACTTATTTTCTTTCGGCGAACTTCTCGCAATTCGTCCTTTGACATGGAGACCACATCTTTACCGTCAATCGCAATTTCTCCAATTGTCGGCTCAATTAATCGGTTTAATAATCGAACAAGTGTCGATTTCCCACTTCCCGATAACCCCATGATCACGAAAATCTCACCTGTATTGACTTCGAATGTTGCTCGATTAACCCCAACTGTTGAACCAGTTTTCTGCAGGATTTCTTGCTTGGACTTTTCCTCTCTAAGCATTTGCAATGCTTTCTTAGAGGATTTACCAAAAATCTTCGTTACTTCATTAACTTTTATTTTCACTTGTTTTTCTTCCATACTTTCACCTCTCTCGGCTTGTCGCCTATCGGACTCTCTTATTATAGTACTGGAATGATAATCCAAACAAACCTTATATTCGGTTAAATTCAAATATATTGTTTGTTCAGTAAAAACTGTACGTACATTAAATAAAAAATGCATACATATGCTCCCATATCCTCCATTTTCGGCACTTATCCAAAACTTTACTTTCGATTTATTAAAATGTAGTCTAATATAAGAGACACTTAGACTAGGAAGTGAATGGCAATGAAGGATATTGAAAAACTTGAACGCTCACGATCTCGTGTAATAGATGCTATTGCCCAAAATATGAATTTGTATGGGGTAACCCCCTCTATTGGTAGACTTTATGGCCTTCTTTTTTTCTCAGACCAACCATTAACACTTGATGAAATGAAAGAAGAGCTTGGGATGAGTAAAACAAGCATGAGTACTTCAGTTAGAAGTTTATTAGATCTTAATATGGTGGACAAGGTATGGGTGAAAGGAGTTAGAAAAGACTTATATTCAGTAGAAGAGGACTGGTATCAATCATTTTTTGATTTCTTCACGATTAAATGGAGAACGGGAATTACGATGAACATCTCTGCCATTGAAAGATCCCTCACCGAGCTAAAAGAGCTACAACAAGATCCAAACACTTCAGAAGAAGTAATTGAACAGACCAAAATAGATATGGTTAAACTACAAAATAGTCTTGAGTACTATGATTGGTTAAACAGGCTCGTCGATAGCTTTGAAACAAAAGAAATCTTTAAATTTATACCAAAAAAGATAGAAGATAAATAATGAATGGGACAGGGCTAGGCCCTGTCCCATTCTATTTGTTCACCTTAGTGTATTGAAGGGATCTTTATCTTTATCATAAACTCTTCATTTTTATAAACGAAATCCAAAAACCCCTGATATTCTTCCACCACATCATGTATGAGTTTTGTACCTAGTCCCTCATGTTCACCAGCTTTAGTTGTGTTTCCATAAGATTTAAAGAGTTCATCAAGTACTTCCGTTGGAATCTTCATACTATCGTTTTTACATATTAATATGTATAATCCGCCTCTTTTGTAAAATTGAAGAGTGATACTAGCCTGCTTATTGTTATGTATCTGCCACTCAACACAGGCTTCTATACTATTTGATAATAGGTTTCCAAGTAAAGTAACGAGATGATGATCGGTCATTGGCAAGCTTGAAACTGGAAGGTCAATATCATATACGATAGAAATACCAGCTTTTTTTGCACGTTTATACATTTGGTGAAGAATTCCTGCAACCGTCCCACGCTCTCCCTTTATCGCAAGGTTCGTCTCTTCATATCCTTCAACAAGCTCATCTAAATAATCTTTCGCTTCATCGAATTTTCTTTTCTCTAACAAAAAATGAATAGCTGATACATGTTTTAGAAAATCATGCCTTTCACCGCGAACCGTCTTGAATGTTTCATTCAACTGATTTTTTTGTTCTTCATATTGCTCAAGCTGTGAGTCCATTAAAGTTAATCTTCTGCCTAATAAAATTCTTTCATATTCAATCGCCAAGAAAATTAGTGCAGGGAAAAGATAAAACCATGAAGGCTCTAACACCGTATACATATAGAACAGAGCAATCTGTATCATAAATAGCATACTATTTAATCGAAGTCCTATAACCGAAATCTGCAAGGGTTGTCTCCTTGAAAAATAGATGACAAATCCGCCAACTACTATTACAGCGTAATAAATAGGAATATCCGAAATGAAACTCGCTAGTAAAGCCTGTAGATGCAGAACCCCAAGCCCCCAGATAAGTCCCCCATAAATAATGACGATTCTCATGTTTACCCACCTTTTAAAAATAATGCTTTTGCAGGAAATCGACTTTTTCTTTTGTTATCATTGCTTGTTCCTTCATTCCTTCAAAGGTAACGATGTATGAATTTTTCGCATACAAGGAAAAATTCTTTACAAAGTGGATATTAATAATGAAAGAGCGATGGGAACGAATAAAATCTCGCTCCCTTAATTCCCCTTCAAGTTCATTTAATGTTTGATACGTTTTAATGGTTCCCGACTTTGTGTAAATGGTGGTCGATCTCCCCGAGCGTTCAATGAAAACGATATCCTTTTTCTGAATAATGTGGATATCATTTTTCTGCTTCAAATATAGTCTGCCGACCATCTCAGCTGAAGTTGTTTTTTCCATGAGACGCTCAATGGATTTAACCAATCGGTCCTTAGGAAAGGGCTTCATAATATAATCATGTACATTGAGTTCAAACGCATGGACGGCATAGCCACTAGATGCTGTAACAAAAATGACGGATATATTCAAAGCATGTGAGTGGATAATGTCCGCTAATTCATAGCCTGATAAATTCGGCATTTCGATATCAGCAATTAATAGATCAATTTCTTCTTTTTTAATATACTCGTAAGCATCCTCCGCAGACTGAGTAGAGAAAACAATTTCTACATTTGGTACTCCTGAAACAATGACATTCAATTTCTCTAAATCAATCATACGATCATCTACTAGACCAACCTTCATTCTTTTCGCCTCACCTGTGAAATACATCCTATAAAATTGTTAAATATTGTTCTATTTTACCATCAATACAGGTGAATTTGTCATTTTGACGACATGAAAAGGCATTTTCACGACATAAGTACAGAATCTCCTACGTTTTATTTGTATGATGAAATCAAGAAAAAAATAAGAGGTGGAACGAATGATTCAAATACAAGAGGTCACAAAGAAATATCAAGATAAAAAGGTATATGTTACTGCTCTTAAACACGTATCTTTTTCCATTCAAAAGGGTGAGGTTGTAGGGTTGCTCGGTGAAAATGGTGCCGGAAAAACAACATTGCTACGCACAATAGCTACGTTAATAAACCCGACAGAAGGAAATGTTGTAGTTGATGGGTTTGATACAGTTAAACATCCAAACGAGATCAAAAAGCAAGTTGGCGTTCTTTTTGGCGGAGAAACAGGATTATATGATCGGTTAACCGCACGTGAAAACCTAGAATACTTCGCTACATTATATGGATTAAGTAAACATGAAACGAAGGTACGTATTGATGATCTTGCCAAAATGTTTGGGATGAAAGATTACTTGGATCGTAAGGTAGGTGGATTCTCTAAAGGTATGCGACAAAAGGTTGCGATTGCACGAACACTTATTCACAATCCTGACATTATTTTATTCGACGAACCAACTACTGGCTTAGATATCACGTCTTCCAATGTATTTCGTCAGCTCGTTCACCAATTAAAGCGAGAAGGAAAAACCATTATCTTCTCTAGTCACATTATGGAGGAAGTATCCATGCTTTGTAACACAGTCGCGATGATGCATAAGGGAGAGCTCGTATACCATGGTAACCTTGAAGATCTTTATCAATCAGAAGGTAGCAGGGATCTAAACTATATTTTCATGAGCAAACTTGTTAGGGGGAATGAACATTATGCTTCGTAAAATCTTTATTAAAGAACTAATTGATTGTTTTCGTGATCGTAGAACTCTTTTATTAACAGTACTATTACCAATTGTCATGATGACAGGGCTAACTCTTTTTTACGAAAATCTCATTTCCGATGGTGAAGGAGATACGTTTACACTAGCAGTAAATCAAGATTTCACTACCGATGAAAAAAGCATTATATCTGTCTTTGAAAATATTAGTCTTTTGCCTGTGCTAGATCCGGAGGAAGCTGTAAAAGAAGGTGATGCACAAGCAGCACTTATCTTTCAATCTGATTTTAATACTAAAGTACAAAACGGCGAACAAAGTTCAGTTACAATCATAGGAGATTCTAATAGTCAAAATTCATCAAATTTAATGCACATGGTCACGACTGCACTATCTTCTTTTGAAAAAACAATCATCACAAATCGACTTGTCCAAGAGGACATTGATACACACATTATTCAACCTTTTACCATTGAAAAAAAGGAAGTATCGGAGGAAAGCCCTGCCCTAAGTCTTATCGCCATGATGATCCCATTATTTCTAGCTATGGCGATTGGGATAGGTGCTGGACCAGCAGCATCTGATTTGTTTGCAGGTGAAAAAGAAAAGAAGACAATGGAAGCCTTGTTAATGACACCTGTCAATCGAGCAACCCTTCTCTTTTCAAAATGGCTAACCATTACGACCATTGGTGCTCTAACAGGCATTATTACCCTAGTTGTAGTAGTCCTAGAAATAACCTTTTTAACAGAGAATTTAAAAAATGCTGTTTCCTTTGATGAAAATGCCACACTTTTAATTGTTATATCTGTATTTGTTTCTATCGTTTATGCAATGTTTGTCTCTTCTCTATTAATGCTAACAAGCATACTTGGAAAGACCATTAAAGAATCACAAAGCTACAGTACACCTATTATGATGATAGCAGCATTTCCTGGTATAATCACGGCTGGTTTAGGGGTTAACGAGTTATCTTTTCATCATTTTGCTATTCCCATTTTGAACCTGTTTAGTTTATTAAAAGAATTAATTTTTGGAGTAGTAAATATTGAGCATATCGTAACTATGATTGGTAGCAACCTATTATTGATCATCGTGATTTTCATTGTAAGCAGACTCTTATTTATGAAGGATAAATGGGTAATGAATTAATCCGTAATTTCTCCATACATTGACAGAAGACCAAATCTCAAATGGATTTGGTCTTCTATTTTGAAAGCAAATTTGTTTCCATCTACTATTGATTTAGCACATTTTCTTCAAAATACTTACCCCAATCAGGACGCCTGCCATCCATATCTTTAAATCCGTACTCTCTTGATAACTCCCACGAGCTAAGTGCTTTCCCTGTTTTTTGATGTACGTTTGGATCACACGCCAAGGCAGCAACCGCTCTCCCTACAAAAAATGGGGTTTCCGAAGCGATAAAATGGGGGTCCACTTTCACACCTTCTTGCCAATTCTCTTCGGTTACACCAAACAAGTCTAACATTGCCTCTGATCGAAGGAATCCCGGAGTAACCGCAACTGCTGTGATACCATGCTTCGATAAATCCTTTGACATCGCATGAGCTAAATGGATTGCTGAAGTTTTAGCTAAGCTATAAAATAAATTACCACGATACTGATAGTCCACACCATCAGTTATTTCAATCACAAGACCCTTTTGATTTTTTACCATTAGAGGAACACCATAATAACTTGTAATCATATGTGAGTGAACCGCTCTTTTTTGCATAAGTAAACCATTTTCAAGATTATGCTCCCAAAAAGGAGTATTCCATTCGGTGAGAGGGTCTCCTCCCCAGACATCGTTTACTACTATATCAAGCTGTCCATTCTGTTCTTCATCAATTCTTTGAAAAAGTGCCTCTACCTCTTTCTCAATTGTGTGATCTACTCTAACGGCAATCCCTTTACCACCGCTTTTCGTCACAAGTTCTGCCGTTTCCTCAATCGTCTCAGATCTTCCCATTGACGAGAGATTTCCTCTCGTACTTCTACCGGTAACATACACCGTTGCCCCTTCTTCTCCGAGCATCATCGCAATACCGCGCCCTGCCCCTCTTGTTGCTCCTGCTACAACCGCTACCTTTCCTTTTAAACGTATCATATCGATCAACCTCCTTTATGTTCATATCTATATTATAATGATTAAAGATGACACCTTTTGTCATATTAAAATCAATCGTTATTAGGCGGTGAGAAATAATGCGCGCAGATAGACTTCTTTCCATCTTATTGCTGTTACAAAATAAAGGAAAGCAGACAACGAAAGCTTTAGCTAAAGAATTAGAGGTTACAGAACGTACGATACATCGTGATATGGAGGCATTAAGCACAGCTGGTATCCCAATTGTTGCTGATCGTGGAAAGACAGGGGGCTGGCGACTAATTGACGACTACCGTACCGATTTGACTGGATTAAAGGCGGTAGAAATTCAATCTCTGTTTATATCCCCATCCTCACAGCTTCTAACAGATTTAGGGTTATCTAAAAACTGGGATGAAGCACGCCAAAAACTTCTTGCGTCTCTCCCTTATTCCATAGATAAAACCGCTCGTGATATATGGAATCGGATTCACATTGATACAAGTGCTTGGAGGGAGTCCAATGAAAAACTTGAGTCATTTCATACACTTAAGGAAGCAATCGGAGGGGATCAAAAACTCCATATCCACTATGAACGCTCGGACGGTGAATATGTGAGCCGAACTGTTGAACCGTTAGGACTAGTTGCTAAAGGAAGCACGTGGTATTTAATTGCATCTTGTGAAGGCGATATTCGAAATTATCGTGCGTCCCGAATACAGTTAGCCTCATTGACAGAGGAAACATTCACACGTCCAAAGGACTTTCATTTGGAACAGTATTGGAAGGATTCGACCGAAACTTTTATACAAAGTCTGCCAACATTTATTGTAGAAGTTGAAGTAGCACCCCATATCCTTCAACGACTAAAATTTTCAGGTCGCTTTGCAAAAGTCATCAAAATTGATAAACCTACTGATAGTGGATGGATTCCGGTAAAGATTAGCTTTGATACAGAACAAGAGGCAGAGGGATATATTCTTGGGTTTGGGAATCAAATTAGAATTATTCATCCGGTCCACTTAAGAGAAAGAATATTCAAAATGGCACAGACGGTTGTAGATTTATATAGGCTAGATTCGACCGAGTAGAATTCACCATTTATAAAGTGAAACTTCAATCAGTGGGGGTTTTCCTCATCCCCCACTGATTGTTAGTTGAACCAATCGGGTTCTTACTGGCGCTTATCCCCCACTTAAACTTCTCGATTCATCTAAAGTTTTGAAGTGGGGGGCTTAGCGCCAGTTGGAACGGGATAAAAAAAAGATAAAAATCGTCATAATCTTGGAAAATCCTGCGTATATTTTGTATTACTTATCGACAAAATTTTAGACTTTCTCAAAACTTATGCAGGAGGACATAGCTATGGAGATTGGAAAAAACTTCTATCATCATTTACCTAATGAGTTACTCGCTGATTTTTATTTTGAAATTAAGAAAAATATCGACCTAGGGATATTGTCAGAGGCTATGTATCTAGAGATAGGATTAATAAAAGAAGCAGCACTGCAAAAAGGTTTATCTGAATTAGATTTATTTTCATTATCTAGCCGAGCGAAGGACGCTAGTAAAACTCAAAGAACATTCCCTGGTTAGAATAAAAGGCTCAGGGTGCCCCGTTTAGCCTCAGGCATAGCAAATGTTCCTTGAAGAGAAAAAGGCGCTCTTTCCCTTTTACTCTTCAAGGTTATTTGACCAAGGAAAAAGTGATTTTTCTTTTTCCCTCGAGTAGGATGAAATTGCGACGATCCTTGCAATTTCATCTTGGCTGGGCGCTGAAGCCGGATTACTACGCCCATCACACAGTTATCCACAAATAGTGAGCATTTATAATTTCCTAATCAAGAACAAAAGACGCAAGTCCTACTATAAGCTAAAATCGCAACAGCAAAAAAAGAGACCTGTATTCAAATACAGGTCTCTTCATGAGTTATTTACAGTTTAAACGAACTCTTTAATGAAACAATCATATTAAATACAAGGTTATCTTTTGTTGTATACTTTGGATCCACATTAAAGTAACCATGTCGAAAGAACTGATACTTTTCCTGTGGTTCAATATCCTTTAAGTTGGGCTCAACAAATCCTTTTATCACTTCGAGTGAGTTTGGATTGATATGATCAAGAAACGATTTTTCTGCTTCTGCTTCATGGTCTGCTTCAGCCTCTAAGTCCTCTGCTTCTTCTTTTTGAAGTAATGGTTCATACAAGCGGAATTCTGCTGGAATCGCTTGTGTTGCTTCTACCCAGTGCAACGTTCCTTTTACTTTACGACCTGTAAAGCCTGTACCGCTCTTTGTTTCTGGATCATACGTACAATGGATTTCTACAACGTTTCCAGCCTCGTCTTTAATGACTTCTTCACACTTAATAAAATAAGCATGCTTTAGACGTACCTCGTTCCCTGGGAACAAGCGGAAATACTTGTTTGGTGGATTTTCCATAAAGTCATCCTGCTCAATATAAATTTCTCTTGAGAATGGGATTTGTCTTGTACCCATTACAGGATTTTCCGGGTTGATTTCCGCATCAAGCATTTCTACTTGTCCTTCTGGATAGTTTGTAATGACTACCTTTAACGGACGCAGAACCCCCATCGTACGTGGAGATTTCATTTTTAAATCTTCTCGTACAAAGTGGTCTAACATTTGTGAATCAACAAAACCAGAACCTTTTGATACTCCTGTTTCTCTCACAAATGTTCTAATCGCCTCTGGTGTATACCCTCTTCTTCTTAAGCCTGAAATTGTTGGCATGCGTGGATCATCCCAGCCATCTACAATGCCTTCTTCGACTAACTGCTTTAACTTACGTTTACTCATTACAGCGTTTGTAATGTTCAAACGACCAAATTCAATCTGCTGCGGCTTACTCGTCATTTCGCACTCTTCAACAATCCAATTATATAGTGGACGCTGATCTTCAAACTCCGTTGTACAAATCGAATGTGTTACATCTTCAATCGCATCCTCTAATGGGTGCGCAAATGCATACATCGGATAAATACACCACGTATCACCTGTATTGTGGTGAATAGCGTGAGATATTCGGTAAATAACCGGGTCACGTAAGTTAATGTTAGGTGAGCTCATATCAATTTTTGCTCTTAACACTTTTTCCCCGTTTCCAAACTCACCCTTGCGCATACGATCAAATAAATCCAAGTTTTCCTCGACCGAGCGATTGCGATAAGGACTTTCCTTACCAGGTTCTTTTAACGTCCCTCGGTATTCACGGATTTCATCCGCTGAGAGATCATCAACATAGGCTTTCCCCTTTTTAATAAGAAGAACCGCTCTCTCATACATTTCTTGGAAATAATCAGATGCAAAAAATAATCCGTCCCAGTCGTACCCAAGCCATTTCACATCTTCTTTAATAGCATGTACAAATTCTGCATCTTCCTTTAATGGGTTCGTATCATCAAAACGAAGATTCGTCTTCCCGTTAAACTCATCTGCTAAGTCAAAGTTAATTACAATGGATTTCGCATGACCGATATGTAAATAGCCATTGGGCTCTGGCGGGAAACGAGTAATCACATGATTTCGCTTACCTGACTCTAAATCTTTCATGATGATATTTCGTATAAAGTTGGAAGAATTATGTTCCACGTTTTCTCAACCTTTCATTTTTTTAGATGTTGTGCCGAACCGGTTACAAGATGGCACTATTTATAATAGTCAATATTTTATCATAACTATAGGTTGAACGATAGTTGTCATCATTATAGCTAAAAGATTTAAATGAATTTTAGAACTGTAGAAGCGGTATGGAAATCTTGTTCGTTGATTTTATGAAGGTATTTAGTAATAGCGGAGATAATGTGATAAAGGAATTAATCAGTCGATTAGAACAAGAGGGAGGTATAAATATATGGACAAATCAGGCATTACAAAAGAAAGTGCATTAAAACTTGTTGAACTCTCTCTAAAAAACACTCGCGTGATTAAACAAGTTAATGCAAAAAAGAACTCAAAATAAATTTGAATTCTTACTTTAATAATATGATCTTAGAAAAATTCTAATACAAAGATAAAAAGAATCTCTTCTTTTTACGCTGGGGATTGCTCCAATATAATGTTATTTTCTTTCATAAAGATTAGTTTTATATTCCATTTTGAATCTAATGGTCCAAAAATAGGTGTAATAAAAAATTCTCCTTGAATATTCAAAGGATAAGAATGGTTAACACCATCCTCTTTGTTGCTAAACTCCAATATTACTTTGTCAAATTCCTTTGGTGGATTCAATATTCCTCCCCAAATATATGACCGATTATTTGTTATAAAAGACCTAGCAAAATTCCCAAGACTACGGTAATTAGCTCCCTCGAAAGTAATGGTATTTTCATTATTTACTGAATAACTATAATTACTATTCTCAGTTTTAGTAAAAGAATTAATGGAAAGTAAGTCTTTGTTGTTTGTAAAAATAACAAATTTTTCCTGGTCATACAGGTATAGGACTTCAATATCTTCTGACCATATTCTCTCAATAACTTGTTCTAAATTAGGGCTAGAATTGATATTACAGCCGACTAGGAAGAGAATTAGAAATAAAACAGAAAACCGATAGAACTCTTTATTTTGTATAAGTATATCCCTTAGTTTTTTTTCAGTTTCTAAATTATTACCACACAATTCTGCCATCCAGGTCTTCTTTTCGTTTTTAAGTGTATCCAATATGTTCACCGCCCATATTCTCATATTAACAAAATTTAACATTATAACCTGATAATTGCTATCAGTGAGCCAAATAGCTTAATATAAAATGACTTTATTCATTACTAACAGGATAATAGATAAAAAACCTAAGGAAAGAAAAATAAAAATAGAATCAGTATTATTTACCGGATTCTATTTTTTGATTTGAAGGATTTATCTCAGTTTTTTGATTGTTTATTGGTTATATTGGACGTTTGTGAAATAAGTATTTAAATTATCAATTAAATCTTTCTTATTAATTTTATTCTCTGAAGTATATCCTGATTCTACTATTTTATAAATGTCATTTAACTGACTTTCAATTTTACTATATTCCCCTTTATCAAATAAATCAAAGATATGAGAATGATATTTTGCAGCTGCTGGTGTGTTTATAACCTCTGGATAAATCAGATAAATAGACTTTAACATTCCCTTTGTAGCAAATATTGTTTCATCATCATTATTTCCACTGTTAATTTCCTTTAAGTTCCCTTTTATGTGAGTTAATACTTTTATGTAGGAAATGATATCGGTATCTTTTTGATTAATTAGACGATTTTGTTCGTAGATCAATAAAATGTTTAGCCCTATACTAATAATCATTAATGCCAAAATTACTTTTTGCTTCACTTTTTTCACCTCATTTAATAAATATAGAAGTAGGGATTACCCTACTTCTATAAATATACTAGTAAACGTAGTGATTATACCAATGTTCTTCTGACCAAACATATACAGTTGATCCCAAAGGAGGTGAGTCATATATCTTACACTTGCATATGATTTAACCTTATCATACTGACTACCATAGTTGGAATAATTAAAAACAAAATTCGCTCCTCTAGATTCACCATCATATTCTATATGAACATCATCTGTGGCTAAAGTGCTTTCTTTAGCAATACTCATATCATCTATTCCATTCCACTCAAAGTAAATACCATATTTATGGTCAGGACCAACAGTTGTGTGTGAAACAGAAGATTGCATTGTTCCTGAAATTGCTTTTACAGACTCAGTAGGAACTTGGTAAACAGCTAGACTATCATAAATAATTGGAGGAATTTCTACTGATGATGAAGAAACACCTGAGTATACGCTGTTAAGTTGTCTTACCCCTGCCTTAATAGATAGCTATATTCATTGAATACATAGACTTATAACATCGTTATTATAGACATATAGCTGATTTTCCTTTACTCTCCCAAGGGTTTCAACCTACCCTAAACAATAACAATAATAAAACATTATAAAACACTTACACGGATTCAACCGCGACATTCTTTATACTATATTCCCCAATCTCTGCTTCTCTGCCAAACAACCTAGCGTACACGCTACTGTTATTTTCAAGTAAATCTGCATGAGTTCCCTCTTCCACAATCTTCCCGTGTTCAAGAACGATAATCTTGTCTGCTGAGAGAACCGTTGAGAGTCTATGAGAAATAATGAGGATTGTTTGATTTTTCCCTGACTTCAAGACAGTTTCATTAATCTTTGTTTCGGTAATGGGATCTAAAGCCGAACTTGCTTCATCTAGTATCAGAATTGGAGCATTCTTCAAAATCGCCCTCGCTAATGATAATCGTTGCTTTTGTCCTCCTGATAATAGACTGCCTCTTTCACCAACCATCGTATTTATACCTTCAGGTAGAGATTCAATCAATTCACCTAATCCGCTATCATGGAGTGCCTTTATGAGTTCTTCCTCTGTTGCATCGGGCTTTCCGATTCGAAGATTATCAGCTAGTGTACCACTTCGCATCATCACATCTTGAGTAACGATGGACATTTGCGATCGTAGCCAGCTAGTATCCCATTCCTGAATACTCTTTCCATCTACTTCCATCGTGCCCATCTTCGTATCATAAAGTCTAAATAGTAAATCAACAATTGTTGATTTTCCTGAACCACTTGGACCTACTAAGGCTACTTTTTCACCTGCTCGAATCGAAAAGGATACACCTGATAAAACTGTTTCTTGCTTACCTGGGTAAGCAAATGTTACATCCTTTAAGCTAATATGACCGCTCGCACGTTCTCCTATCACGCCTTCCATCGTCTCAGCCGTAGATGGCTCCTCTGATAAAAGAATATCGGATCGGTCAAGAGCTGGACCTGTTCTTCTCACAGAAAGCCAGTTACGAAGCAACCGTTGCATTTCGTTTGCTGCAATCGTTACAAGTCCACCAGCCGTCAGCATTTGTCCGCTTGTCAAATTATCATTCCAGATTAATAGTGTACTAATCAAATAGACAAGACCCAGAGCAAACCCGTTATAGCTTGCAATTACAATAACTGATTGCATTCTTGCCTTTAATTCTTTTATTGAATGCTGTACGAACGAATCCCTTATGGCTACAACACTTTGAACTTCACTTTCAGAGACACCCATTACGCGTGACAAATGAATACCTGTTACAGATTCTCTTAGCCTTTCCAAATACCTAGATGCCTCTTTTCTGGCATCTGCAGAAGCAGCCCTTGTTCTTGCCCCAACATAATTTGATGTCCAATAGAAAATAACACCGAGGACGACACTCGTAACCATTAAATAAGGATGAATCCATAGCAACACAAGGCTGTAGATAATCACTCCTTGTACGCTTGCCATAAAGGTCGACCCTTCCCAAGCTAAGAAATTGTGGAGAGTATCTGGATCATCCGATACTCTTGCTAACAATTCCCCAGAAGGATTATGATGATAAAATGAATATGGTAGTATTTGTAAATGTTTAAATAAACGCAGCTTTTGCCAGTTCGTAACGGTTTTAGCGGTTTGATGACAGAAATATTCATCAATGACCATCATGACGAGATCAAGTATTGCTGATAAAAGTAACAACCACATTAATCCCCATAACCAGTTGTAGTTTTCATTTGGAAGAATCGTATCGATAAGCCAGCTAAGTGCTAATGTGGGAATTAGGGCAGAAAACACTTGGCTGATTGCAATCACAACTGAGTCAGCAATAACCCAGTTTTTATAGGGCTTTAAAAAGGCGAGGACTCTTCTTCCATCGCGATTTTTCGTTTGAGAGACAGTACTCATCCCACCATCTCCTTTTCTAGTTCACTATATTGAGCTTTATATAATTCATAATACTGCCCCTTTAAGGCTAAAAGTTCTTCATGTGTTCCTTTTTCCGCTACCATTCCTTGGTCTAACAGGATAATCGTATCAGCGTTTCGGACTGTAATAAGGCGGTGAGCAATTGTTATCGTTGTTCTACCCGGAATTAACTGCTCTAGTGAAGCCTGCACCTTTTCTTCTGTTTCCCCATCAAGTGATGACGTCGCTTCATCAAAAATCAACACTGGTGGCTGCCTTAAAATGGCTCTTGCAAGAGCCATCCTTTGTCTTTGACCTCCTGATAGCTTTAAGCCGCGTTCTCCGACAATCGTCTCATAACCATCATCTAGCGATTCGATTAATTCCTTTAAACCAGCAGCGTCTACGGCTCGTTCAAGCTCTTCCATTGAAGCATCCGGCTTTCCGTATAATAGATTTTGACGAATGGTACTGTTTAGTAAGAAGGTCTCCTGTGAGACTACCCCTACCTGCTGTCTAAAGCTATTTCGGTTATACGAAAATAAGTCCTTTCCATCAATATGAACAGTCCCCTTACTTGGTTCATATAACCCAAGTAATAGTTGAACTAACGTACTTTTTCCTCCACCACTCGTTCCGACAATTCCAATGTGCTGACCTTGCTTTAAAGCAAGAGAAACTCCTTTTAGAACCTGCTTTTCCGTATTTGGATATGCAAACCAAATGTTATCTAGCTCAATGTTTCCTTCCACTTTTCCAAACTCAGGTAAGGCTTCTTCATGCTCTTCTGGCAGGTCAAAGTATTCGTAAATTCGGTGAAGAGCCGGAATTGCCTGCTGAACGATTAGGGCATTTTCAGCAAGGGATCTGACAGGTAAAAACATGATTGGAATAAAGCTAAGGCATGATACTAACGTCCCTATCGTGATTTTATCTCCCCAAACTGCCATACCACCAATTAACATGACAACACCAGGCGTTACAATATTAAATAAGTTCCCAAGTCGGTAGTTAACCTTATTAATAAGTGCGGCGCGGATGGAGTAGTTTTTCCACTTCAGCATCTTTTGCTCCTGTGTATCAACCTCGGTTTTCTGAGTTTGAAAGGTTCTCACTAAACGAATACTTTCAATACTTTCCTGCAAGTGCTGATACATATCTGATCGCATGTCACGTTGGACAGCACTCATTCTTCTGACAGTTGCCCCTAGCTTAAACGAAGGGTAAATATAAATAGCAAATACAACAAACATGACGATTGCAGCTGGCCAGTATAGAACAAATACGGCAGAAAATGCTGCAATAGCCCCTACGACTTGCTGCAAGATTCTAGGCACAACGGTATTATTCAAATTTTGGATTGATTCCACATCATGAGTTAATCGATATAACATATCACCACGTGGTGTGTTTGAAAAAAATGACATCGGCGTACGATGTAGCCGTCTAAATGCACGTATTTGCATATCGGTAATCACATCAAGTCCGATTTTCACCTGTACATATTCCTGCATGGTTTCAAATAAGGATTTCCCTAAGAACGCAACGAGAACCCCTCCAACGACCCATAGCAAGAAGTTCATTTCCATTCCGCTAATCACTTCATCGACCAGCTTTCCTACCAGGATTGATGGTACAATTGTAAATAATCCGCCTACTATAGAAAAAGCTAATGCCAAGAGCAATCTTTTCCAGTAAGGTTTAAAATGGCGCAGTGTTGTTTTTAATATGTTCATCTTCTCGCCTCCTCGCAAGATTCTATTTTATTACAAAAATTAGAAATATTCACTATTAAATTATTTAGACAATACATTCAATTGGAACTCTTCTTTATTTTATAAAGAAATAGGAAGAATGAAATTCTCCAAACGAATGAATTTTTTCTAAGACTTTAGTTTTACTCTCTAACGTAACTTCCCTCTATTACAAAAAAGGTTCTAATGCTTCCGAATTGAAAGCACTAGAACCATTCGTTCTTCAATCTTATGAATTCTCTGTCGCAACTTTGTTTGCCATTTTTGTACTAACCTCTTTTGTATCCACTGCTTGGGAAGATCTTTTAATAAAGAAAGCAAGAACAAGCGCCACTGCTGCAATGATGGAAGATACGAAAAATGCATCATTAATTCCTTCTAGCATTGCCTGCATCCCAACTTGCTGTTCAAGCTGTGCTAGAGCTGCTTCAGTTGGCTGTCCTGTCATTTTTTGCATGGCATCTTGCATTAACTCTTTTGTATGTGTGACCGTACGATTTGACATGACTGTTACCAGTAAGGCGGTTCCAATTGCTCCAGAAACTTGGTTTAATGTGTTATTCATTGCTGTACCATGCGGATAGAAACGGGCAGGTAGCTGATTTAAACCATTTGTTGAAACTGGCATCATCACCATTGAAATACCTAGCATTCGAATTGAATTTAAAATAACGATATGTGTATAAGATGTATCTTGAGTGAGCTGACTGAACAAATAGGTAGTTACTACAGTGATGACCAATCCACTCGTTGCTAGCACTCGTCCACCAAACTTATCAAAAAGTCTGCCCGTAATGGGAGACATAAACGCCATGACTAGCGCACCTGGCAGCATCAGTAAGCCTGCATCTAATGGGGATATCCCGCGAATCGTTTGAACATAAATCGGTACTAATAACATCCCCGAAAACAGTGCCATATTTAAAACCATCGTAATTGTTGATGATAAAGCGAACATTGGGTATTTGAAGACCTGAAAATTAAGCATCGGTCTCTCAAATTTAGATTGTCGCATAATAAAGGCTACGAGTGTTAATACACCAACAATGATCGTTCCGTATACAAGCGGATGATCCCAGCCTTTACTACCAGCTGAACTAAATCCATATAGTAAACCACCAAATCCAGTACTAGATAACAATACTGAAATCATATCTAAGCGAATATCCACTTTTTCTTTTTGATCCTTTAATAGGAAAAACCCAAGCAATAGGACAAGAATCGCAATCGGAGTAACAAAGTGGAAAAGCATTCTCCAATCGTAATGTTCAATAATCCACCCTGAAAGGGTTGGTCCGATGGCTGGTGCAGACATAAGGATTAAACCGAACACCCCCATTGCTGTCCCTCTCTTTTCAATAGGAAAGCTTACCAACATGACGTTCATTAGTAGCGGCATCATAATCGCTGTACCAGATGCTTGAATCATCCGACCCGCTAGTAAAACAGGAAAAACATGAGCAACACCAGCAAGTATCGTTCCAGCAGTAAAGAGTCCCATCGCTACTAAAAAGAGACGTCTGACAGAATATTTTTCAATTAGAAAAGCTGTCGTTGGGATTAACACTCCATTCACTAACATAAAACCTGTTGTTAGCCATTGTACTGTTGTAGGGCCAACCTCTAGGTCCACCATAATAGAAGGGAGTGCGATATTTAATAATGTATTATTTAAAAATGCTATAAACGCACCTATCATAAGTACAGCTAAAATGCCGTATGGCGGTCGTGCTGTAGGATTCATTGTTTTATTCATGTTACCCTCCTATACCGATAGTTCATTTTTTATACCATCGTTTCACTTTATTTATAATATACCAACCGTTCAATAATTACAATTGGAAAATACCTTATAAAAATTGTGATTTGTATATGAGGGAAAAATACGGTATGATTTTTTTGTACTAGTCGTCTAAAAAAAGGTTGGGGTGGGATTTATGAAGGATAGGAAACAGCATGTTGTCAAAAAAGCCCATGAGCTTTTTATAGAAAAAGGATTTCACTCAACTTCCATTCAGGATATTTTGGACTACAGTGGAATTTCAAAAGGAACGTTTTATAACTATTTTTCTTCTAAAAACGAACTACTCATTGAGTTATTTCAGTTGTTTTTCACTCAAATCGAAAAAAAACGAAACGAATTATTACTTGGGCATGACCCTTCAAACATAGAAATCTTTATCCAGCAGGTTGAATATCAAATGAATGCAAAAAGAGAGTATAAGCTCATTCCACTTTTTGAAGAAGTCCTAATTTCAAGTGATGAAGAGCTAAAAACCTCTATCAAAAAAGGACAAATGAAGATCATTCACTGGGTATATGAACGGTTTTTAGACATCTTTGGTGAGGAAAAGAAACCATACTTATTAGATTGTGCGATCATGTTTTTGGGACTACTTCACCACAACACCAGATACTACTCAAAGATTGATCCCTCTTCTTCTGGAATCCATAAGGTTGTCCAATATAGTATGAATCGAATGCTGAGCATAGCGATGGAGTTAGAAGAAACAAATGAGCAATTGTTTCAACCTGAACTCCTTCATCATTGGTTACCTGAGAGTGAGCAGCTTCAAAATGATAAACAAGAACTCAATCAAAAGATAGTAGCGCTAAAACAATTTTTATTGAATAGTAATGATTCAGGAAGGTACACAGAGCTATTAGATTTCATTCAGGAAGAACTCTTAAATTCAAATAAACCAAGGAAATATTTAGTTGAAACGACTATTTCCTCCTTATATGTTGGAGATGGCATTTTTGAAAAAGAATGTCTTGATGAGTTAAAAGCGATTGTGATGAGGCTTATGAAGTAATACTTTAGGGATGATGTAGTATAAGGAGAAAAATCGAGTTAGCCGGCAAATCAGTTAAAATTTTTCTTTTTTTAATGATTTTTTTAGTTTATTTACAATTTACACTTATTATTTGTTACCTTTTACAGAGTCTTCAATTGTTGATCACCTTTTTTTCATTTCGGCTCTTTCATTTGCAAGCTTATCAGCAACTATTAACATTTTTTCAGCAACTTAAGAATTTTTATAAGCGACAGCTTATGATTTATCATCAACGTTTTGATTTTATCAGCAACTTTACCTTTTATCGTCAACTTTACGCTGTGTATCAGCGACTTCCGATTATCTATCGTCAACTTTGACAAGTTAATCAGCAACTAGGCTAGAATGAACGATAATGCGCACAAAGAAGCTACCTTTAGAAAAGGTAGCTTCTGCTTTTTCATAGTGTTCTTCTCATAGTTGGAGGAACTTCATCCGGATCAACGAGCACTTCAATAACAACAGCCTTATTATAGCCTAACGCTGTCTGCAGTGAATGTTTAAACTCTTCTGCCGTCCGACATTTATACGGAAGAGCACCCATAGATAAAGCAAATTGATAAATATCAACTGGATGTGAATACGTTGTACCTACTGATTTTCCAGTCATATTTTTCATTCCTTTATCTACCATATCAAGGCCACTGTTATTCATCACTATAAAGATGACCGGTGCATTGGAGTTTACAGCTGTGGACACCTCTGCTCCGTGCATGAACATACAACCATCACCGGTTAGGCAGATCACTTTCTTGTTAGGAGCCGCTAATTTCGCTCCTATCGAATAGCCAATCGCATAGCCCATCGCACCGAATACATCATCAAAGAAGAATGTACCTGGCTGCTTAATGTCCAAATATTTGATCGCATAGTAAGAATGACTACCTGCGTCCCCGAAAATAATGGACTCACTTGGTAGGACATCATTCATAACCTCCATGCAGGTTTTAGAGGAGAGCCAGTCTCCCTGATCATATTGCTCTATACTACTTGCTTGTTCTAAGGCCACCCCTAAAAGTTCAGCATCGATTGCCTGTCCTCGTCTATTCATCTCATCAAGGAGCTGTTGTAAATTTCGTTTTAAATCATGGTTTATGACTCTCTCTTCTTCTAATATACGAATACTAGCTGAATCATTTCCGAGACCTCGCCTCATCATCTCACTTATTATAAGCTGAAGATTCCTCTTTAAATCTCCTTGAATAAACAGGGTTGGGACATCAATTGTTTTTCCGATAAAGGTTTGGTCATAATCGAAATGAATCACTCTTTTAGGGAAGTGTTCTTCACGAAACCCAGCCAATGACATGTCTGTAAGCTTTGTCCCGATGACTAACATGACATCGATGCCTTCCTCTACATAAGCTTCAGATTCATCTGTTCCTCCTAGTCCATATGCTCCTAACGAAAGGGAGTGCTTACTAGGGAACGTCCCTTTTCCACCTGGAGTCGTCATCACCGGAATTCCCCAAACTTCTGCAATTCTTCTTACTTCTTCATACGCCTTGCTAGAATGGACTCCTTTACCAAGGATCAAAGCTGGCCGCTTTGCATTATTTAGTACATCTATAACTTCATGGTAGTTTGATGAAACAACATGCTGGGACTCTGGAAGATTCATCTCAAACGGTTCGATTTCTTCAGTTAATACGTCAGCTGGAATGGATAAATGAACTGGGCCCTTTACTCCTGAGAACGCTTTCTCTAGCGCATGACTTAGATAGGATTTTACTTGATCCCCTCTTTCAATTCTTACACTAAATTTCGTAACAGGTCTGAACATTTCCACTAAATCCGTTCCAAACAGTGTAGAGTCTTGTCCAAGCGCTTTTCCTACATCCTTGATAGAAGGATGCCCTGTAATGATGAGAACTGGAATATGGAATGCTTTTGCTTGTGCAGCTGCTGTAATAAGATTCGTTCCTCCTGGACCAGATGTTCCAACAGCAACCCCAAGAGAGTTACTTAGCAGTGAATAACCCGCAGCCTCGAAACCAGCTCCACTTTCATGTTTACTTAATATAAATTCAATGTTTGTAGTATCTATCTCTAGCAGCAAAGGAACAATTGCTTTTCCGGGGATGCCAAAAATATGCGTTACTCCCCACTTTTTCATGTGTCTTGCTAGTATGGAGCTTACTTTTTCCAACTACATCACTTCTTTACTTTTTCTCTTAAATTCTTCAACTAATTGTATATATTGGTCTTCAAAATCTTTGGCAGGACAAGGCTTCATAAAATAGTAGCCTTGAACATCAAAGCATTCTTGTTTACTCAAAAATTGAAGCTGACCTTTATCTTCTACCCCTTCAGCAATCACCTTAATCCCAAGGCTATTAGCCATTGCAATAATCGTTCCAACAATTTTCGCATCATTTTCATCAATTAAAATATCTGTAACAAAAGATTTGTCAATTTTCAAACAATTTATTGAAAACCTCTTTAAGTAACTGAGTGAGCTATAACCAGTACCGAAGTCATCCATACTAATCTGAACTCCAATGCTTCTGAGCTGATTAATGGTATGCTCAGCGTATGAAAAGTCCATCGCCATGGATTCAGTAATTTCTAACTCTAAATATTGCGGGTCTAATTCGGTCCGATCCAGAATTCCCTTTATGACTTCAACTATATTCTGTTTTAAAAATTGTTGTGTTGATAAATTAACGGAAACTTTAATAGGAGGTAAGCCTTTAGTCAGCCATTTTTTATTTTGTCTGCATGCTTCTTCTATCACCCATTCCCCAATTGGAACAATTAAGCCTGTCCTCTCTGCAAGTGGAATAAATTTATTAGGAGGAATGATACCCAGTTCTGGATGAATCCATCTAAGTAATGCCTCTACACCAATCATTTCTCCAGATTTACTGTTCACTTGTGCTTGAAAGAAAAGTTGAAATTCTTGTCGCTCAAGTGCTTTTCTAAGGTACCCTTCTAGTAGTAATTCTTCACTTGTATCCTTATACATGTCAGGGGAATAGACCATAAAGCAGTTTCTTCCTTGTGACTTTGCTTTATACATAGCTACATCCACTTGAACGAAGAAATCCTCTAAGCTTGGAACCTCACCTGCAGAATACCTGGCAATTCCTATACTTGCAGTTGTATGGATTTGATTATGATCGACTGTAAAAGGGTCCTTGAATTGCTTGATAATCCTGTCAGCTATATGCATAGCTTGCTCCACATTATCCTTTAATAGAACAATAAATTCATCTCCACTAATTCTAGCAACCATTCCTTCTTCTGGCACACACCTCTTAAGTCTTTTGGTCACTTCGATAAGTAATCTATCTCCGCACGTATGACCGTACGTATCATTAATGATCTTGAAGCGATCTAAATCGATTAATAAAAGGGCGATATCATTTTTATTCTCTTGAATCAATTGATGTAACTCATCTTGAAAATGTCTACGATTCGGAAGACCTGTGAGTTCATCATGATAAGCTAAATAATTGTACTTTTCTTCTAACAGATAGCGCTCAGTAATATTACGGAGCTGAGCAAAAGCACCAATAATGGTAGAATTTTGATCATCATAAATAGGTTGAGCATCAAATAGACAAATGAGTGTTTCTCCATTATTATTCACAAACTTTAGTTCTACTTCCTTAAAGATACGTTGTTTGCCAAGCACTTCCGCAAAGTAAGTACCGGTACGAGGGGATTCGAAAATATCCCTACCAATAATCTCTTCTCTTGTAAATCCAGACAACACTTCTGCAAAATGGTTATATTCCGTGACCTTCCCGTCTGCATCTGTAATAATAATGGCATTTCGCGTTTTACTTATCATAACCTGACTAATAATATTCAGCTTACGATTCTGTTCTCTTAAACGTAGTTCTCTTTCAATGGAATCCACAATATTGGATAGGATTGATAAATAGAGAGGGGTTTGCATCTCGATAGGTGTAATAATGGAGATGCTACCAATTAATTTATCAATATCGGTATACCTGAACGATATACCATAACTTGCAGTTTGCTGAAGAATTGGATGAGCATACTCATCTCCAATAAGCTGGACCGGAATTCTTTTTTGTAAGGCTAAACTAATAATATTTTTTCCGTTCTGTTCTTTACTAACAGTAGAACCTATTTGAAATCCGAAATGGCTGATATTCGATTTTATCAGTTCATCTCCAACCATTTCAAGAATCTTTCCGTTCTCATCTGAAATAACTAATAAGATCGGAGTTCCTCTTAAGGAGTTTAGAAACTTATTAGAAAAGAATCCAATAACCTCTAAAATTTCACTATTCAATTCTCTAGCTTCCTTATATTGAACATTTGTCATATTCTCAAACTTCCTATCTTCTGGAGCGTTCCAGTAAGTTTACGTTAAAAGTTTATTAATATAGTATAATCCGTCTCTCGTTCGTGGAAATGCCTCCCACATCTTCCTTTTATTATAAACAAATTTCAGCCTTAAGGTAAGTATTAAATGATTTAAAGTAGAACAAAAGGCGTAAGCGCTCCGTTTAGCTAAGTCAGAGCAAATGTTCTGTCATGAAAAAGGGGTGGTTTTCCCTTTTATTCATGACAGAACATTTGACCAAGGAAAAAGATATTTTTTCTTTTTCCCTCGAGTAGGGTGAAATGGCATTGATCGTCGCCATTTCATCTTGGCTGGGTGCTGGAGCTGGATGCCAAGTCACTAGCCCCTTCTCTTGCTGAAAACTTTTATACTTACCTAATCATGAACAAAAAGACAGTCTCCTCACGTTTTCTTCTAAAACTGGAGCTGTCCTCTATAAATTTTTAGTAAACCATAGACGATTAATCGTTCCACCTACTAAATATACAGCCCCTTGTGTTGGTTTTAAGAGTCTAGTAATTAATCGAAGGGTCGTTGATTTTCCAGATCCATTAGGACCCATAATGCTTACCAATTCAGCTAGGATGACTAGAAATCCTCCTCGTACTGCTGAAATAGGAATCATCCGAACAATATTTATTTATAAAAAGACACCTTCAGCAGCTCTAAATACTCATCCATTTGCATAAACACTTCGTCCAAGTCTATATCGTCTAGCGATGCTTGTAACACGCGTTCTTGTTGCTTATAGGCAAAGCCCTCCATTGTCCACGAAATAATCCCTAATGCTTTTGGAATATCAATCCCTGCTTTAAATTTTGAAAAGTCTATATCACCAAACATTTTTTGATAGCTACCATTCATAAATTCTTGATTTTTGTGCTCAATTTCATCCTTTATTTCGATTGAGTCCTCAGTAAAGATAACCTTCATAAAATTAAACATTTCAGGATATCTTTTAAACACTTGCATTTTCAACCTGGCTATTTGCCGATAGCGATTAAAAATATCTTTATCCTCCCAATCCAACTCTTCAAAAATTTTATCTAAAACAAGCTCTATGGAAAGATCATATAGGAATATAAACAAATCCTTCTTATTCTTGAAGTAGTGGAATAAAAGTCCTTTTGATATTTCAGCTTCCTTCACAATCTCATTGGTAGATGCATTTTTATACCCTTTTTTGGCAAACTCTTTAATTGCTGCATTGATAATACGGTCTTGCTTTTCTATATCTAAATTTAAAAACTTTGTCATAATTAGCCTCCGTAACCACAAGTAATCATTGACCATTTTGGTCAGTAGAATTATATACGCAATTGACCATATCGGTCAATTGCTATTCCAACACGATCTTCGATAAAAAAAACCCTTCTCATTCTTGAGAAGGGTTTTATCAACTTTTCTCTACTGACTACTAGTTTTTTAACGCGAAATAGATTTAAGTGATTCCTCCACAGCTTTTATGCTGCCTACACTTGCTGTGTTTCCTTCAAGAATAGTTTCAAGGGTAGCCATTAATTCTTCAATGGAAGCACTTGACTGCTCACTAACTGCTGCTAATTCTTCGGTAGATTTATTAATTCCTCCGACTGTTTGATTTATTTTTAAGGTTAAATTGTTACTAACATCTGCCAATTGTGATAATTTATGAATGGCTGAGTTAATAGACTTAAAGGAATTATTTGTATTCACCGTCATTTCGTAGCTTTTATCCATTTGGTCTGCGACTTGAAGCATTCTATTACGAGTATTATCTGATTGCTTAGTAAACGCACTCAGTTGTTCAGATATTTGTTCAGCTGATTTAGTCGTCATGTCTGATAAGCTTCGAATTTCATTTGCCACGATTGCAAATCCTCGACCATGTTCTCCAGCCCTAGCTGCTTCAATACTAGCATTTAACGATAACAAGTTTGTTTGATTCGCAATCTCCTTTATCGTGTCACTAAATTGATTTGTTTCTGTTAGTCTTGTAATTAACTGGCTTATTTCCTCTGACATAAAGTCTATTTCGTTTTTAAACTTACTAATGATTTCTGTTAGCTGTTCCACTTGTTTTTGCCCCTGTTCCGATAGGGCGTTTGTTCCCTCTGTTTCCGATTTCAACGTTGTGATTGATTGTAGCATATCATCCGCTACTATTTGCATAGAAGTAACAGATTCGTTGATTTCTACTGTAGCTACATTCTGACTACTAACGCCTGTTGAGATTTCTTGAAATGTAGCACTCATTTCTTGAAATGCACGGTTATTTGTTTGACTAGACTTAGACACCACTCCGATATTTTTTGTAACATCATTGACTAATTGAATTAAGGAATCCTTTTGGTCTTGCTGTAATTTTACTAGTGCCTCGGATTCTTTCCTTGAATCATTCATTTCTTTATTTATATGAGCGGAGACTTGAAGTAGGGAAAATATGAGTATTGTAATGAGTACGTAATAGATAAGGTATGTAATTTTCTCCTCTTCAGCAATGCTAATGACATTGTTTTGTAGATAAAGCATATATATCAACATGAAAAAACCATAAACTAATGAAGCGATGGATATTTTTCTATTCATGTATATTAGAGCCAATATCACTAAGTAATAAATTGAAAATACATTTGTTGCCGCTGGCTGTAAGACTAATGTTATCGTGGTTGGCATTGCTGTTCCAATAACAGCAATATAAGGTAGCTGCATAATCAGTTTTCTTTTAAAATGCAGGAAAGTGAAGGTTCCCCATAATACTAGTTGCGTCCCTATGAGTATGATTAAATAACTTGAAAGACCTGCTCTTATTGAAAGAATTGAGAGGAGTGTCAAAACAGTGACAAATGTAATGGCTTTATAGACAATTGAATTACGTCTAACCATATCCATCTCCACACGGGTCAGTCTATTTTCTAACAATTTTTCATTATTATCTTTCATCTCATGTCCCTACCCTCTTAATTATTTAAGTATTAGGAAAATTATACTATCAAGAGACATAATTCGACAATCTTTTTCCTTTTCAGAGATTCTTTGTTTCTTCCTACGCAAATAGAACAAAAGGTGCAAGCGCCCCGTTTAGCCTAAGGGAGAGCAAATGTTCTGTCATGAAAAAAGGGTGGTTTTCCCTTTTATTTTGACAGGTTATTTGACCTCGAGTGGCTGGGCGCTGGAGCTGATTCCTAGTCACTTGCCCATTCTCTTTCTGAAAACTTTTATTAAAAAAACGCGATCACTCCTTGAGAGTGTCGCGTCTAAACCATGATGATAGTAAAAAACTCACTATATCACTAGTTATATACTGTAAACATATTCTCTACAGATGTTCTTGGTCTACCTTCAGGTATTTTATCAAAATAGCCTAAATGTAAAAAGCCAACTATTTTCTCTCCGGGTTCTACCTTCAATAATGCTCGAACTTTAGGATCATATATATGAGGATTTGTTTTCCAGACAACACCAAGCTTTTGTTCCCATGCGAGTAACTGGAAATTTTGAATCAAACAACTAACTGCACCGAAGTTTTCTTCCCATTGTTTTTGGCGAGGATCTTCTTTCATTACAATGATTAAAAAGGCCATTGGCTGACTGAAATAATTTCTTCGATTTTCTTGCATATCAGCCGGGAAGGTAGTTACTAGATCTGCAACAAACGCTTCTCTCTTTTCGGTTGGCACGAATATAAACCGCCATGGCTCTCGAAGACCGTGATTGGGTGCCCATACTGCATCATTTAGTAACTCGACAATCAATTGTTGTGAGACAGGTTTATCCGTGTAATCGCTCTTAATCGATCGTCTTTCTCGAACTACCTTCGCAACTGAAGAATGTTCATTTTGTCCCATCTATTTCTCCTCCAACAAAAAGTAATCTAAAGTAAAAAAATTTCACTATATCAGCATCATTTTTTTCTCTTGAGCATGTTTACTTACACCAATTGGGATACACATTGGTGATCCCACTACAGGGTCATTTATAATTTTACTATCTAGACTAAACACGTCCTTAATCATCTCTTCTGTAAATACTTCCGCTGGAGTACCTTGATGATAAACCTCACCGTTTCGAATACAAACCAAATGATCAGCATATCTCGCAGCCTGGTTTAAATCATGTAATACCATGACAATCGTACGTTGATATTCTTGATTTAACCTTTTTAATAGCTCAAGTACCTCAATTTGATGGGCCAAATCAAGATAAGTAGTGGGTTCATCTAGTAATAGAAGGTCAGTTCCTTGTGCTAAAGCCATTGCAATCCAAGCTCGTTGACGCTGTCCTCCTGATAAGGCATCAAGCGAACGATCCGCAAATGCCGTCATACCTGTCTCTTCCAATACCCATTTGATCATTTGATGATCTTCTTCTGTATTTTTAGAAAAAATCCCTTTATGAGGATGGCGACCATAGTAGCATAACTCTTTCACTGTTAACCCTTCTGGCGCCTGTGGACCTTGAGGTAAAATAGCTAATTTCTTGGCTACTTCTTTATTAGGTTGTTTTTGAATATCTTTACCATTCAAATAAATTGTACCCTTTTTCGGTTGTAAGAGTCTCGCAAAGGAACGTAGGATAGTAGATTTTCCACAGCCGTTCGAACCAATGAATATTGTAATCTCTCCTTGTGGTATAGAAAGATCCAATTCTTCAACGACCATCATTGATTCATAACCTAAATAAAGTTGATCTGCTCTTAATTTTCCCATCACTTTCCCCTCCTTTAGTAACTCTTTCTTTCTTTACGCAATAGATATAAAAAGTAGGGTGCGCCTATCACCGCAATCACGATACCAACTGGAATTTCCTTAGGTGGAATTAGTCCCCTTCCAATGGAGTCTGCAACTATCACTAACAAAGCCCCCATCATCGCTGCCATAGGAATCAAATATTTATGCTTCACACCTATCAGTTTCCTTGCCATATGGGGAGCAATTAAACCAACAAAACCAATAGACCCAACAGCTGCTACGCAGGCTGCTGCTAAAGCAACAGCAACCATTAGCATCATGAATCTAATCCGTGGGACACTTTCTCCTAATCCTTGCGCAACATCATCACCTAGATTTAATATATCTAGTTTTATCGCCAAAACGATAGTTAATGGTAATAGGATGATAATCCAGGGTAACACCCCATAAATATGCTCCCAGCCCCTTGACCATAGACTTCCGGTCAACCATATTAAAGCAGCATTGATCTCAAGAGGAAACTTGATCATGAAATATTGAATACCTGCATGACAAATGGCTCCTAATGCTACACCACCTAATGCTAGTGTGGTTGGATTCACTCCCTGTTTGTATACTAGTAAATAAAGGATACATGCAACAGCCATCGCTCCACCAAATGCAGCAAGAGGGAGAGCAAGAACGGGAGATTTAGGAAATAATATAATCACCATTACAGCAGCAAGCCCCGCTCCCTTTGTAATACCAATAACATCAGGAGAAGCTAGAGGATTCCGAATGATTCCTTGTAGGATGGTCCCGGATACAGCTAACCCGGCTCCTACCAATATAGCCAATATGATTCTCGGAATTCGATAATTCTCAATAATAAATGAATCCATGTCTGTCCCTGCACCCATTAAAACAGCCATTACATTTTTCGGATGAATAAAGACAGCCCCGATTCCGGTACTAATGATTGATAATACGATAATGGCAATTGGTAACAGGATAAAAAGAAGTTTAGGAGTGACTACTTTTTTCTTTACTAAAGAAATATTTGCCTCGTTTTTTATCATGATAGCTTCTTCCTCCTTTTAATTAAATAAAAGAAAAAAGGAGCGCCTAATAATGCTGTTACAATTCCAACCGGAGATTCATATGGAAAAGCAATAAACCTTGCTAAAATATCAGCATAGATTAGTAAAATTGCGCCAAACAATGCTGAAAAAGGGAGTACTATACGATAATCGATCCCCACTAGATATCTAGTTATATGCGGAATAATTAATCCCACAAAACCGATGGGTCCTGCGATTGAAACAGAGGCTCCTGCGAGAACCACTACTAATCCACCTGATATTATTCGTATCCATCCGACATTCTGTCCTAATCCCTTTGCTACATTTTCTCCAAGGCTTAATATACTGATAGACTTAGCTACTAAAAATGAACCTAACAGGCCAAAAGCCGCCCAAGGTAGTAGTGTTTCTACATCCTGCCAGTCTTTACTATCGACCGCCCCTGCTAGCCAGAAAAGAATTCCTTCCGTTGTATGCTCATGAAAAATGATAAGTCCCTCTGTTAATGCAGATAAAAAAAAGTGAATGGCGATACCAGCTAAGGCTAATTTTACTGGTGTCATACCACCTCCTGCTGATCCTAAATAATACACCAAAAAGCCTCCTACTGCTGCACCTATAAAAGCAAAATAAATGAGAGAATTTGAGGAGAGTCCTGTGAAGAAAACGGTAGATGCCACTACAAGTAAGGAAGCCCCTGCATTAATTCCAAAGATTTGTGGAGAAGCAAGAGGATTACGAGTAATCGCTTGCATGATCGCCCCTGCTACGGCTAAATTTGCTCCTATGATACAGGCGATGATGGCTCTTGGTAAGCGTACTGTTTGAGCAATTAAATGCTCTTTTGTTAAGTCAGTGCTAAAGAAGGACTCAGCCACATGAAAAAACGTTACTTCTGACATACCAATCGACGTGCTAATCATAATCCCAATCAGCAAAATCAATATTCCACCAATAAAAAGAAGTCCAAAATAAACAAAGCGCTTTGTCGCCCTCATATCCGGTACCATATTCTCTTTGTTTGTAGTTAAAATGTTCATAAAGGGTCACTTCCTTAGTTGAAACAATAAGTTAAATAATATAAGGGAGCTCAAAATTCATATACACTGCTTTCCCATCAAGGGGAGGTCAAAGATGCTTGGAAGAACACCTGCACTTAGGTTCCCAAGGCTCACGAAAACGAAAAAAGCGAGCAAGTATACTTACCGCTTTTTTCCATTTGATGTGAAAACGTATTTATTCGCTATATAAATGATGAATAGTATCCTCTACAATTAATTCTGCAGCAATTAACCCACGGAAGCGTGACCATTCATTTTGATCAACCTCGTACACATTGCCATTTTTTACAGCATTGATTTCTTGCCATAATGGATTTTGTTTCCATTCATTCACGATCGTTTCCCCACCAGATGTCATCAAAAATAAAATATCTGGATTATGCTCAATTAAAGTTTCTAAATCGATTTTATTCGTAGCATCTTCAACACCTGTACCTTGAATAGCATTTTTAAATCCTAATGTCTCAAGTAAAGAACCCGTATAGGAAGTTGATGAATGAGCATGGAACCCCGTTTCCGTTACAACTGCTGGTAAGAATGTACGGGATTCATCCGCTGGTATTTTTACTTTAAGTTCGTTAATCATTTCTTCATGTTTTGCCAGTCGTGCTTCAGCTTGTTCAGTAGCCCCTAACGCTTCTGCAATGACTGGAAATGCTTCTATATTTTGTTTGTAATCTGCACTTAAGCTAGATAATACAATGGTTGGCGCAATTTTTGAAAATTCCTCATAAGAGTCTTTATGACGTTTTAAATCAGCAATAATTAAATCCGGCTTTAAGCTAGCAATAATCTCTAAACTTGGTTCTTTTCTTGCACCAACTGACGTGTATTCTCCAATTTGCTCAGCAATTGGACCGATTATTCGCTCAGAGTCCCCATCATCAGCAATTCCGACAGGAGTAATCCCTAAAGAAGCTAAGGCATCAACAAAAGAGAATTCAAGCACAACGACACGTGTCGGTGTTCCAGTAATTTCGGTTTCTCCCATTTCATGTGTAATAACCCTTGTACCTTGTGTGTCTTGATCCGTGTTCTCATCCACTTGTTCTTCTTCCTTTTGGGATTGATCACTTGTCGTTTGACTTGTACCACACCCTGACAAGATGATGGCAAATGTCAACATGGCTACTAATGTTAATAAAAATGATAGCTTTTTATTCATGATAGTCTCTCCTCCGTTTTGATTTTGAAATTCATTCTCATTATCCCTCAAAAAAAATATGTATAGACTGATAATAATTATCAATGAATGCACCGTTTATTTTACTTACTTACTTTCACATTGTCAATATCTACTTTCACATTATTTAAACTAACAAGATAACAGGAAAGGAGAGGTAAATGGGTTTTCATTCAAGAACAAAAGGCTCAGGGCGCCCGTTCGTTTAGCCTAAGGCAGAGCAAATTCTCCCTTTTATTCATGACAGGTTATTTGACCAAGGAAAAAGTGATTTTTCTTTTTCCCTCAAGTAGGATGAAATGGCAAAGATCGTCGCCATTTCATCTTGGCTGGGTGCTTGAGCTGGATTTAGCAATAACATTTGTATAAACTAAACACCAGAAACTAATACTTTCTTAACATACGAGAAAAAGCGATTACAGAGATAATCGCTTTTTTACAATAGTATACGATTAACGTCATAGCTACTTTAATCGCACCTTATAATATCTCATACCTTTTGGGACTCCTTTAATTTCAAAAACTCCCTTATAAACAAGACTTCTAAGCCTGTATTCTAAAAATTCGTCATCAATAGCCCTTTCCATTTGTCCATAAACCTCACCAATGATTCTGGCTGCATTTATAAATTCTTGGTTCCCTTTTATTTGCTGAAGCCTTTTAGCGGTAGTAACTATATGAGGATCATAATAATTTTCCGAGATACCAGTAATGATATCATTATTTAAAATACGTAAGACCTCTTGGCTTTTACATAATTCGTTCCACTCTAACTCCAATTTATCTTTTTTATGATTACTCAAAGGAGCTCTATTCTGTTCAAAAATCATCCTCAATTTATCTGGATGTACCTCTCCAGTATGATGGATTAAATACTTTGTGTCTTTTGTATTGAAAAGTTCTTGGTACGCTAAAGATGTATTGATAACAAATATACGATTCTCTTTTTTCTTTAACAAATGGAGAAAGAATCTTAGTCCTGTCTGTTCTCCAGGGTTTTGAGAGGTCCATATCACGATCGGAAAATGTTCAGGAATGGCTTGAATTTCTTCAAGAGCATGACGAAAATTATACTCATATTCTTCTTCTAAATAATCCCTTGGGAAATTGATATGGTCCTTTAACCATTGATAGCGGTTTTGAAACCCTTCTTCTTTATGAAGATCCCATATTGGTCCTATTGTAAAAAAATCAGGAAAACCAATCACTTTATGTTTAGAACTTAATCCCACTCTAAGACCACCCGCAATTGATTCACTACTTACAATGTGAACGGTATGATAATCTCGCTGTGGTTTTTTTCTCAAATTGTGATACTGAACCAAATCATTGTATAATTCTTGTAAATCCTTGAGTTCTTTTTGGTCTTTTGACTTCAAAAGCACTTGCATTCTTAGGGTCATGTTTAATAACAATGTTTTAGCTTCACTACTAGACAGTTGATCAATTGATTTCCTAAACTCCATTACCATTTAAATCACCACTTTTCAAAGCTTCTATTTATTTACAATTAATAATAACAGCAAATTAAATAGAAGTCCTCCTTAGCCATTGATCCATATAAACAACGTTCCCAACAAGCTCTTTATTCTTTTCTTTTGCTAAAGCTTTCCTTGCTTCTTCCTGACCTAATCTTATGACAGTAGGTAAGGACTTCGGTTCAAATCTTCCGACATTAAGCAAATCAATATCCATAATGATATCTGCATGTTTTTTTATAAGCTGGTCAGTGTGTGTATGACTGGCAATATCCATATACCGGTATAAGGAAGAAATGAGCGTTGTAGGTGTTTGATTTTGTTTATTGGAGCTTATCACTCTGACAGCCGTCACATGTTTTGCCCCCATTTCTTTTACAACATCAGCTGGGTTATTATTTAATATATAACCGTCCACAAGCAATTTCCCGCCCATTTCAACTGGCAAGAATACACCTGGGACCGCAATTGAAGCACGTAACGCTTTTGCTACCTCTCCCTCCTTAATGATTGTTAGTTTTCTAGAATGTAAATCTACACAAACAACTGCAAACGGTATAGTAAGATCTGAGAAATACTTTCCTTCCGTCAGTTGAAGTAAAGTCTGATAGATTCGGTCTCCTTTTAACAAACCTTTTCGGTTAAAACCAATATCCAAATGCTTACGAATCGATAGTGCCTCAAGAGCATCTACCATTCGATCTGGGTGTAGTCCACTTGCATAAAGTCCTCCTATTACAGCCCCTGCACTTGTACCTGCTACATGTGTAATATTGATATCCTGTCTAAGCATTTCCTTCATAGCTCCGATGTGGGCGACTCCTCGCAAGCAACCGCCCCCTAACGATACTCCCGTCTCAAGCACCATCGTTCCCTCCTTCCATAATTCGCGTTTTTACCCGATTCCGCTTATTTTTCATCATGAAAAATAGACATAACATCCCTATGAAAATTCCACCTGCTGTATACACATACACACTGTGGTTTTCGTAAAAAGCCATAAAAGCTTCATAGCTACCATTAAAATAATTTCCTAATAGTAGCATCACGTAAGACCAAGGATAAATCCCAATAAATGTTAGAGCGATGTAGGGAATAAGTTTCATCTTACTCACCCCTGCTACATAAGAAATATAGTTCCCAAGCCCAAATGGGCGCGTAAGAGCTACGCTCCACATACCATAACGAACAAAAAGGTTTTTTGCCTTTTGAAACCCTTTACGTTTTGTTAATAGTCCTTCAAGCTTACTACCAATAACATAAGGGATTAAACTTGCCAAACAATAAAAAAAGCTCATTCCAGCAGCTACCCATACTGTATTCCAATAGTTAATCGGAAGAATATATCCGTAAGCTAACACAACCGCTATTCCTGGAAATGGTAGGGATGAGCCTTCTAAAAACATCGCTGCAAAGAGTCCAAGCAACCCGATGTTTTCTAACCAGTGTAAGATGGCTTCAATCACCCGAAACTCCTCCCATTATCTTCATCATCTTCTTTTCAATGATTTGGTTTATTTGTCGTCTTTGATCACGTTTATTAACAAGAGACTCGAGAAATATAAAAATTTCCTCTGGGTCTTGGAAATCTTGTGTATTCCTATATCGATATAATGATTGCTCATACTCTTTCATGACTTGTTTATTTGATAACAAATCTAGCAGCTCTATTGTATCTCTAATCGTAAAGACAAGACCTTGTTTTCTAAGATATTGCAAGTTGATTTCCTCCTGCCCTGGAAGTACGGAATGAATAAAAATGGGCACCTTCTTTTTTAAGGATTCACTAATTGTTACTCCCCCTGGCTTCGTAATAATAGCATCTGCCAGGTCATACCATTTATTCATTTCCGATCTGGAAGAAATATAAGGTAAGGGTTGAATATTAGGATTATTCAAGTTAGACACTTCTTGAAATAACGAATGATTATTACCGCACAACACTTTAAACGTTAACTGTCCATCTTTTTTGACCTTTGTCAAAAGCTCCATAATGTTCCCAAGCCCTGCGCTACCGCCCGAGAGAAGGATCGTAATCGGATGTTCTTCTTTCTTTCTAGAAGATGGACTAGAAAAACTCTCGTCTACAGGGATACCGGTAACCTTTATTTTATTTGCAGGTATGTGAAACTCCTCCATTAATTGATTTTTCATCCTGATATCGGAGACAAAGTGATATTCAATCATTTCCTTCCCCCATACATCATTTACGAAAAAGTCAGTATATATATTCACAACTGGAACATCGCAAGCACCATATTGTTTAAGACGGTTCAATAAGTAAGATGGAAAAGCATGGGTACAAATAATCAAATCCGGCTTTTCTTCCATAATAATCTCTTCCATCTTATGCTGAAATAGCATTTCATAGTGTTTATAAGAACGATTTTGCTTCGATTTATACGCAAGCTTTCTATAAATCCACGCATAGGATTCTGGAAACTTCTGAATCCACCCCAAATACGTTTTCGTAATCATCGATTCCAGGTGTGGGTTCCATCTATTTAGTAAGTCGATCTTTTTACATTGAATGTCTGTGGATCTTGAGGAAACATAATTCATAACAGAATTTGCAACTTGATGATGGCCCGAAGGCAAACTATCTAGCAATGGAAAAAATAATATTTTCTTCAATCGAAAAGCACCTCTTTTCAGTAGTTAACCATATAGGATGGTTGGCTGATTCGTTAACATGATTCTGTCTCCTTATAGTATGCTTCTATTATAAAGAGCAAAAGTTAAGATACTCTTAATGAAAACCTTAAGAATTTATGAAGTTCTTATTAATAGAATCTATAAATTCGGAAGCTCTAGCTTCATTAATAATCCTATATAATACTTTATGTGTTCATCTTACAGTAATACCCATATACAATTAATGTACTTGAGCTATATTTTTATATAAGTCTAGAGGCTTATATTGGAGAATATTCTTTCTTAAATAATAGGCGCTGAGGCAGGAATAAGCTTACCAATCCATTATCCACAATGTGAAAATATTATATTTACGATAAATAAATATAAAAAACGACTCACATTACGTATACAAATGGCAGTCGTTTCTCATATGTATTTATTTGTTGTTGAAGTTATCATTCAACCAAGTCATTCATTCTCTCGTGAATAATCTTTACTTTCATGAATCCTACCTTTAAGGCTCTTATTTTTATTACTATCTATTCTAATTCAATATTCAGGTAATTTCTACAATGTTTTGTATTAAATTACAAATTAACCAAATCGTTACAATTTTAATAGTAACTTTACTAATGCCTCACAATGACTTAATTGGTAATCACAGATATAGTGTAGTAGTGTATACGTTCAATTACTAGAATCATTAGCCGTTAATAAGAACCTTTTCCACAATCGCGCCTTATGGCGGAGGATATGGATACACCTTATTCAAGTTTATACTCCATAATAGAGTGTAATTCTACTTCACTTCTATCTATAGAAGTTCCTTTCACTCAATTCTTGCTTATTAAAAATCGTAAAAAGTTTGTGCTAAAATATATGAAGTGACCACTATTAAAATGATGAGGGATTACATGTATAGAATAATGATGATTGAGGACGATGAAACAATAAGACGAATTGTCACTGATACGTTGAAAAAGTGGAAGTATGATGTGGTGGAAGTAACCCAATTTGACCAGGTGCTAACGGAATTTGAGCAGACAAATCCACACCTTCTTCTATTAGATATCAATCTTCCGGTTTTTGATGGATACTATTGGTGCCAGCAAATTCGCTCTGTTTCGAAAGTGCCGATTATATTCCTATCCTCCAGAAATCAGAATATGGATATCATTATGGCGATTAATATGGGTGGGGATGATTTTATCCAGAAGCCATTTGAATTGGATATTCTTGTCGCAAAAATCAGTGCGCTCATTCGCCGGAAGTATACCTATCAGGAAGATGAGAATATCAGATTGATCCACAGAGGCTTGAAATTACATGTAACCAATTCAAGTATTGAATATAATGGGCAAATAACTGAGTTAAGTCGGAATGAATTCATCCTTTTACAAGTAATGATGCGGAATATCGGGAAAATTGTTTCACGCGAGGACTTAATGCAGGCACTATGGAATGAAGAACAGTTCGTCGATGATAACACACTTACCGTAAACGTGAACCGGATGCGCAGGAAAATTACAGCACTTGGACTAGAGGAGTTTATTGTCACACGGAAAGGAATGGGGTATTTGATCGAATGACCTTCCTTCGCTTTCTAACCTATGAAAAGAATTATATTTTTCTGTATTTAACTAGTTTTCTCATCACTGCCGCGGTATTTTTTGTTGATCGTAATGGCGAATGGGCATGGGGGACATTTTTCTATGCCTTCACCCTGTCTTCGATTGTGTTGCTCGGTTTTTTGCTATTTCGGTATCAGCAACATGTACGTGTAATCCGACATATGAAAAAAGATGAAGATCATGACTCTTTATCACTGGAAGGAGAATATAAGGGAGCGCACATCGATGAGCTGAAAAATCAGCATATTCGTGAAATGAATCGGATTCAAGATAGGCAGAATGAGCATTATGATTTTATCGTTTCCTGGTTCCATGAAATCAAAACGCCGATTGCGGTTCTTCGCTTACTGCAGCAAACCGATATGGACTCGGGTAGTTTAAGGGAAGAGATTACGAAGATTGAAAATTACGTCGATCAAGCTCTCTATTACGCCAAGCTAGATAGCTTTAACCAGGATTATGATATTCAAAATTGTGACGTTATCCAGATTTCGAAGGAGATTGTAAAGTCTCATTCGAGAACTTTTTTTTCTAAAAAAATCCGAATTACTATTCAGGAAGCTTCACTCGAGATCCAAAGTGATCCAAAGTGGCTGCAGTTTATTATCAACCAGTTATTAACGAATAGTTTAAAATATACAGAGCCGGGTGGGGGGATTACCATTTCTGCACTCGAAACACCGCAAGAAAAACAGCTGATATTTTGGGACAATGGGATTGGGATAAGTCAAAAGGACGTACCGCGCCTTTTTAACCGAGGGTTTACCGGAGAAACAGGACGCATCTATTCGAAGTCGACAGGAATGGGGTTGTATTTAGCTCAAGCTTTATCGAACAAACTTGGCCATTATATTACCTGCACGTCCGAGGCCGGTGAATTTACTCAATTCATTATTCATTTTCCAAAGGATTTTGATCCGTATTTAACACTACAAAAAACAGAAGGTGAGTAAACTCACCTTCTGTTTTTTTCGTTGATAATTTTGTAGTAAATAGATGTTGATGATACATAAAAAATTAGATAGGTTAACACGTATAATCCCATCACAGAAAATATAATTGTCGTTAAGGATGGCAAATCCTTTATTACTAGTATGACAGTGTAGTATAAAAGATACCAACTGTGTAACAATCCAAGTATTAGTGGAGGTAAAAATACGAACAACAATTGTTTCCGAATAATCCTTTTTATTTCCTTGTCACCAACACCAATTTTCCGCAAAATTGCGTAGTGTTCTCGCTCTTCTGTAGCCTCGCGGAGCTGTTTAAAGTATATAACACTTCCTAACGCAAACAATGCAATGACTGCAAAAAACGCAACGGAGAACAATATTAAAGAGGACGACTCAGTATCAATGGAATACATATCTATATAGGCTGAATAATATGCTCCTTCTGTTTTCATAACAATATCGTATATTTTTCGTGATACATCATTAGATGTTTTCGGATCTTTGATTTGATAAATTTCAAAGGAAGATAGCGTACGATTTTCTTTTACGTGCTCAAAAGCTTCATCTGAAATAACGAGTACAGAAGGTTGAGGACCCGTATCTCCACCCGGATTTGTTGGGATACTTAACAACGGATATCGTATCTTTTCGACTACATGAAAAGTGTTATCATCTAAAACCGTAATTTCAGGCTGATGACTTTCATATTTTGTCGGTTCATCAATTCCCCTTGTTAAAACAATGGCTTCTACACCTTCTACATCTACTTTTTCACCAACTCCACGTAAATCAACAATTGCATTTAATTGTGACTCTGGAAATAGGTAAAACTCTTCTGTGTAATATTCGGGATAGCTAAAAAACGTTTTTCTGTTTGAGATTTTTTCTGTTTGAATCCCCGTAATGGTTTCATGACCAATAATTGGATGTGATTCATTCATCATTTTGTCAATATGTTTTTGTGTTTCATCATCTTGAGTCGAAAAAGCAAAATGGTTTGGAAACTCTTTTTTCACTACTTCACCTTTCATAGCATAATCTACGGCAATAAATCCAACTGCAAAGATGACAATAGCACTGATCAGTGAATTAAATGTAAAGTTTACTGTATTTCCTCGGATAGAAAAACGAAGAGAGGAAACCCATAACATTTTGTTACCTTTAAAGTAATTTTTACTTTGACTCATTTTTTGTAAAACCCATCCCGAAAACTGGCGGAAAAATAAATATGTTCCAACAATCAATGACACTGTAGTAGCAATTAATGCTTCTTTAAAATAATCGTTCCATATGTTTGTATCTCCTGCTATGGTAATCGTATAGTACGACATCACAATCAATAGGATGGACAATATCGCAAAAGGCATGGAAAATTTAAGTGGTTTGTCCATTTTTTCTTTTGCATGAAACAATTCAACTAACTGCACACGACGTACGTTTAAATAACTTTGAATTGTAATAATACCGATTAACAAAGTGAATAACAAAATGGTTGAGATGATTGCTTCTTGTGGAAAAGCAAAAGAAATATCGTCATTGTAGTTCATTAAGTTCATTAATACCATACCGAAAAATTTCGATAGGAATCCACCAATTAATATACCGCTGGATACAGAAATGGCGCTTAGAAATAACGTTTCAAAAAAGACCATTGTGGCAACTTGTCTTTCTTTCATCCCGTAAAGTAGATACATACCAAATTCTTTTTTCCGCTGTTTCATAAAAAATGAGTTCGCGTACAAGATAAAGAACACAATAAACAGAAAGACGATAATCGAGGCAATGAAAATAATCTTTCCGTAGTTATCTTTATTTTGAATGGCTGTAACTACGTCCTCGTTATACATTAAACTGGAAAAGGTAAAGTAAATGACAACCCCGACAAGCATGGAAATGAAATATATGGTATACAAACGGAAATTCCGCCTCACATTCCTCCATGATAAATCAACTAAGCTCATCGCCTTTCGCCCCCTATAACACTTTGGATCGTCAGGATTCGGTCAAAGAATTCTTTTTCGGATTGTTCACCTTTAAACATTTCATTGACGATTTTTCCGTCGCGGAGAAAAATAACGCGCCGGCAGTAGCTTGCAGCATACGGATCGTGAGTAATCATCAGAATCGTTGTTTTTAACGTACTATTGAGTAATTGAATTTGTTCAAGTAGCTGGGTAGCAGACCTAGAATCAAGTGCACCCGTCGGTTCATCAGCAAACACAATCGCTGGATTGGTAATAAGTGCCCGCGCTGCAGCCGTTCGCTGCTTTTGTCCTCCAGAAATTTCAGACGGATATTGATGTATAATCGATTCAATATTTAATGCTTCAACTAATTTCGCTAGCCTCTGCTCCATTTCAAGGGCAGGTGTTTTTTGTAACGAGAGCGGAAGCAGGATATTTTCCTTAACCGTCAATGTATCCAGCAAGTTATAATCTTGAAAGATAAATCCCATTCGCTTTTGACGAAATTCTCGTAATGCTTTCTTTTTCAAATCTAACAGCAATTTCCCTTCAATCCATACATCCCCGCCGTTAAAGGCATCAATCGCCCCAAGGGTATTCATTAATGTTGTTTTCCCAGATCCAGATGGCCCCATAATCGCTGTGAATTCGCCTTCTTCAATTGTTAAATCAATATTTTTTAATACTTGTGTTTTACCGTAAGATTTCGATAGGTTCTTTGTTTGGATAACTTTAGACATTGTTCCATCCTCCTTCACAACTCTACTATACCGACTGAATTGCCCATCAACCATCGATATAACAACATCTAATGTGACATTTTTGTCATGTTGCGTAAAGAATCGTCCATTTTCATTTTAAGTTTGCTCTATAACTTCTAGTAATGTACAAACCTTCACCATTTTTTAATCGGCAAGTTAACAATCCAGCGCGGTTGGTTTTCCTGAACAAAAGGCTCGGAGCGCCCCGTTTAGCCATGACAAGCAAATAACCTGTCATGAAATAAAGGTCATGACAGGTTATTTGACCTCGAGTAGGATGCAATGGCAAAGATTGTCGCTATTTTTCTTGGCTGGGCGTTGGAGCTGGATTTTACAGTAACATTGTAAAAACTAAGCACTAGAAACTTCTACTTTAAAAGAAAAACAGAGACCTAACTGGTCCCTGTAATCTATTGTAAAACTAACTTTGCAACTGCCTCACAGTGTGTTGTGTGCGGAAACATATCTACTGGTTGTACCTCTATCGTTTTAAAACCACCATCTTCAAGTACCCGTAAATCTCTTGCCAAGGTTGCCGGATTACAAGATACATACACAACCTTCTTCGGTTTCATTTTAATAATCGTGTCTAATAATGTCTCGTCACATCCTTTACGAGGTGGATCGACCACAAGAACGTCCGCATGAATTCCTTGTGCATACCACCATGGAATCACCTTTTCTGCCTCACCAACTGCAAATTCCACATTTTCGATTCCGTTCAATCTAGCATTACGTTTAGCATCAGAAATGGCCTCTGGAACAATTTCTACTCCATATACGTGTTTGGCTCTCTGTGCTAAAAACAAAGAGATGGTCCCAATCCCGCAATACGCATCAATAACGGTCTCACTTCCATTTAAGCTGGCAAATTCGAGCGTCTTATCGTAAAGGACTTTCGTTTGCTTCGGATTTACTTGGTAAAAAGACTTTGCCGAAATGGCGAACTTGATATCACCGATATAATCATGGATATATTCTTCTCCGTAAAGGACTTTCGTCTTATCACCTAATATGACATTCGTTCTTTTTGCATTTATATTTTGAACGACAGATTTTATTTTCGGGGAAATATCCACTATTTCCTGAATCATCTGACTTTTGTTAGGTAGTTTCTCTTCTTTTGTGACAAGAACAATCATCGCCTCTTCTGTTACTTGTCCGTAGCGAGCCATAATGTGGCGCAAGGTTCCAGTGTGACGCTCTTCATTGTAAGCTCGAACGCCATACTTTTCAAAAATCCCCTTAACTGCTTGTACGATCTCATCATTTAGTTGTTCTTGAATAAGACATTTGTCCATATCAATAATGTCATGTGACCTTTGTTGATAAAATCCAGCTACTAGACCTCCTTCTCTTTCACCAACAGGCACTTGAGCCTTATTACGATAACGCCAAGGTTCGGCCATTCCCAACACATTATGCACCATTACGTTATCCAGCTTTCCAATTCTAGAAAGAACACCTTCAACTTGCTTTTTCTTCGCCAATAGCTGACCTTCATAACTCATATGCTGCAGCTGACAACCCCCGCATTTATGATAAATAGGACAATCCGGCTCTACTCGAAATTCACTTTCTACCTCAAGCTCCATTAAACGCCCAAATGCGTACCCTTTGTTTATTTTTATTACTTTGACCGTCCCTTTTTCTCCTGGTAGAGCTCCAGGGACAAAAATAGGGTATCCATTTATCTTTGCCACTCCTGCACCGTCATGAGTCAGGTCCTCAAAGGTTACCTCATACATTTCATTTTTTTGAACAGGTACCGTTCCTTTTGCCATATACGTTTCGTCTTCCTTTTCCGTTAAATTGACTGCCATGATTGTACCACACATAGCCATTCGATTTCTAATGATCCTGTGAAACAAACGTGTGAAACAAGAAAAACCGGGTGGTGACTGTCACTTGTCGAAAAAAAATCCAACCCTTCTACTAGTCGGGTTGGATTGGTTTGGGTTTTATGCTACCTCTTCAGCTACTTCTTCTGATACTCTTTTTCGTTTTTTCTTTCCAATGTTCGAGACGGATGAGAATAAACGGTATACTACTGGCACTAACAGTAGGGTGATTAGTGTTGAGAATAATAATCCAGAGATTATGACTGTTGCCATTGGAGCTTGGTAGTTACCAGATCCTCCTGTCGCTAAGGCTAGTGGTAACATTCCGCCAACGGTTGTTAAGGTAGTCATGAAAATCGGCCTGATCCGATCGTTCCCCGCTTGTACGAGAGCCTCCTGGACTGAATACCCTTCTTTTCGTAACTGGTTCGTACGGTCAATCAATAGAATCGCGTTGTTTAAGACAATGCCAATTAACATGACAACCCCCATTCCCGACATGACACTCAATTCCCGCTGGGTAATAAATAGTCCTCCAATAACTCCTACGAATGTCATTGGGATAACCGACATGACAATAATTGGTTGGGAAAGGCTATTAAACTGAACAGCCATTACAAGATACACCAAGAAAATCGCAATTCCTAAAACAAGCAGCATTTCTTGCATTAATTGTTGCTGTGTTTCTAAATCACCCGCCGTTGATACATCATAACTTACAGGTGTTTGAAAATCCTCTATTATTTTTTGAACATCTCGATTGATGGCCCCTAAATCTCGGCCCTTAATATCGGCAGAAACTGTGATGTATCTCTCACCTTCTTTGTGCGATATTTCGTTTGGTGTCTCAATCGTTTTAAGTTCTATAAAGTTACGTAATTCTTTTTCACCAGTGATAGTTGGAATCTTTAATCCTAACAGGTCACTCTTTGAAGTGGTTGATTCCTTCCACTTTACTACAATTGGAAGTGTTTCGTTCTCGACTGCCATCTCAGCAATTGGCATTTGCATAAAAGCTTGCTGGATATACTGTTTAATTTGAGGTGTAATGAGTCCAGCTTCTTCAATGTCTTCAGACTTCAATTCAATTAGTTGTTGTTGTGACTTACGATCGATTGAAGTTGAAACTTGAACAATTCCATCTATAGATTCCAGTTCCTGCTTGAAATCCTGAGCTAGCTGCTGTAGAACATTAAAGTCATTTCCACTAATCGTGACCTGTACTGGGTAGCCTCCACCACCTGCCATTGCATCATGCGCACTCCTGATTGGATAGTTTTCCTGCAAACCACGTAACGAGCTGAGAATTTCTTCATTGATTGCCTTTTGTTCTCTCGTAATTTCATCTCCCTTTGTCATATTCACAATAAGAGAAAAGTGGTTTCCATCATCCATAATATAGTTTGATTCTACGTCTTTTATAGTAGATAAGACTTCGTTCATTTCAATCATAATTTTTTCTTTTTCGTCAAGAGGTACACCTGTTTCTAACACAACTGAAAGCTGTGCAAAACGATTAAACATATCAGGCATAATAATCATCGGAATTTTTGAAACTAAAAACGTCGAACCAACAAGTATAACAAAAAATAATGTAATGACGGCCAGACTGTTTCGTTTTTTCTTAACTGACCAAGCGACTAACCTTGTATATGCTTTTGAAATTTTCCCTTCTTTTTTTACAGATGTTTTGCTGTTTACTTTCAAGAATTTCTCCGCTAAAGAAGGTATGAGGGTAAACGATACAACGACTGAGCTAATCAAGGTTATCGCCACAACCACTGATAGCATGATCATAAACGATCCTGCTTCACCACCAAGTAAACCAATTGGCAAGAACACCACAATAGTCGTTAACATGGAAGCAATAACAGCTGTTGCTACTTCCTTGACACCTTCTATAACCGCATCAAACGATTGCAGACCTTGCACTTTTTTTCGGTAAATAGATTCTAGAATGACAATCGAGGAGTCTACCATCATTCCAATACCAAGACCTAAACCAATCAAGGTCAAAATATTAAAGCTGTAATCAAAATACCACATGGAAGCAAATGTAAGTAAAATAGACGTCGGAATGGATAACCCAATAATCAGAGTAGCTCTTACATTTCGTAAGAATAATAGCAGAATGAGAACGGCAATCCCGCCACCAATTAATATATTACTAGTTACACCATCAATTGATTCTTTTACATAGTCTGCTTGTGAAACAATTTCCGTTAACTCAAACCCTGTAATTAAGTTCTCTTCATCAATCTTTTTAATCTCAGCCCTTACCGCTTCCGCTAAATCAATCTGGGTAAAATCAGCTGTACGTGCAATTTGAACAAAAATAATATCCTTTGAACCATTCTTCCAAACAAATGACGAGCTCGCTTGCTTCTCAATTGATACATCTGCTATATCTTTTACTTCAATAAAACCAGTATGAATCGGTACTTTTATTGATTCCACATCCTGAACACTTTCTAGTTTCGTATCCCAGCGTAAGGTAGGGGAATCAGTTTCACCACTTAGTTCTCCAAGTGTAGCTTCGTCATTTCCTTGTTGAATTGCACCAATAACATGCGAAATATCGATTCCATTTTTGATTAACTTCTCTCTATCAAACTCAATTAGCATTTCATGCTTTTGGTTACCAGATAGTAGGACATCTTTTACCTCTGGCAATGCTTCTAATCTTGGTTCCAAAATCTCCTCTGCAAATGACGTCATGTCCTCGACTTCTCCCCCGGCTAAATCAAGGAAAAACTCATAATTCCCACTTGTGCTTAATTGAAAGGCCGTGGCATCTTTTACACCGTTCATATCAGCTGTGAGCAAGTTTACTGTAGATTCCAGCTCTTTAAATACTTCATCACCCCGCCCGCGTTCAAACGTAACTGATATCGAGCTTCTACCTATTGCAGTTGTGGATTGAACTTCTTCAACGCCGTCTATTGATGCAATTTGTTGTTCTAACTGATTCGTGATTGTTTGCTCTACTTCAACTGCTGCCATTTCTCCTGCATTTACTTCTACAAACGCACTATCAAAAGAAACTGCTGGCATTAATTCTTTATCTAACTTGAATACGGCATAGCTTCCCACTAAGATGACAAGTACCGATAATAAACCAACTAGTATTTTTCGATTAACTATAAATTTTATTAAATTCATCATGATTCTCCTTACTCATCTTTTTTTACTATCCCTTCGCTTTCCATAAACAATATAGCTGATTTAAGAGTCATATTATAAGTGAATTCGGTCACATCCTTAGTCATAAATTCCGAATGACTCATCCTTCTAAAAAAACCGATACCTTGTGTTTTACCTCTTTGGTCAAACAATTTTTATATTCCCACTCGCTTTTTGTTCAGAGGAAGCGTACACAAAACAAAGCCTTCCTTTTTAAGCTTCTTCAACTAATTCAAACATGACCGTCATATTACTTTTGTGGTATGGACTAGTTAAAAGTTAGACCGTTTTTAATCTAGTTGCATATGATAAGGAAAGTTTAAAGAAAGATAGGTGAAAATAATGGTTTCATATTATCGGCCACACGGTGGCGGAGGACACGCAAGCTGGGGGCATGGGACAGGACATGCAACATGGGGACATGGTGGAACTTGGGGACCGCATCACGGATGGGGGTATAATCCTGGATTTGCAGCAGGAACTGCCACTGGCTTAGTACTAGGTGCAGCTGCTTCTCCTGGGGCTTATCCCGCTCCATATCCGTACCCAGCGCCTTATCCATATCCGGCACCATATCCACAACAAACGTATCCAGCTCCATATTATCCGCAAGGCCAATATTAACCACTAAAAAGACATCCCTTTTATGGATGTCTTTTTAGTATCTATCAGGAAAACTACAACCGTGAAACATATTTTGTGAAACAAGAAAAACCGGGAAGTGACTGTCACTAAAAAAAAAACAGACCAAGGATGGTCTGTTTATGAGTAGAGTTGATTGATTTTACTGTTGGATACAAATACATCTAAATGTTGATAGTAGTTCATGAATTCACCTGGTAGTAGTCCGCCGTATTCACCGTCTAGGTTTAATTGCATTTTTTCAGTTGTCTTTACTTTAACACGGTTCGCTTTTGAATAGATGATAGCTGGGTCGTTCATGTGATCACCTTTAAGGGCTAGTGATGCAATTCTCACGATATCAGCTAAGTTTGTTTTCTTGACGATGATAAGGTCGAACATTCCATCGTTAAAACAAGCAGTAGGTGCTAGTTTTTCAAAACCACCGACCGAATTTGTGTTACATACAAGAAATAGCATAATCTCTCCCTCAAAAAACTTCCCATCATATTCAATTTCAACATGGGTCGGTTTAATCGAAGGTAAGATTTCCATTCCTTTTAAATAGTACGCTAATTGTCCAAGTACCGTTTTTAGTTTGCTGGGTACTTCATAAGTAAGCTCCGTTAACCTTCCACCACCTGCAATGTTAATGAAGAATTGTCCGTTTACCTTACCTAAATCGATAGGAAGGGTGGCACCTTCGCATATAATGTTGGTCGCTTCCTCAATGGTACGCGGTACACCAAGAGCCCTTGCGAAGTCGTTTGTGGTTCCTACAGGGATGATCCCAAGCTTTGGACGATTTTCTAGCTCTGCTAAACCATTGACCACTTCATTAATCGTTCCATCACCACCTGCGGCAATTACAACATCAAATTGTCGTTCTACTGCATCGCGAGCAGCATTCGTCGCGTCACCAGCACCTGTCGTTGCATGACATGATGTCTCATAACCAGCAATCTCCATTTTCTGTAAAACCTCAGGTAAATGTTTTTTGAATAATTCTCTTCCTGACGTTGGGTTATAAATAATCCGTGCTCTTTTCATTATCATCATCCTGTTTCTTTTATATCAACTTAAAATAAAATCTTACTTTCGTCTTTCACGGTGCTAGCTTGGGAGTCAAAGTAATCTTTCGGTCTTACAAGCCTACTGCAAGTAGTTAAGGTATATTCTTTTCCATAATGTTATAGACCGATCTTCATGTATTTATGTCTAATCTCCCAGTGTTTTGCCTTATTCATTATAACGGAAAATTTATACATTTCAACTTTTAACCACTTTCACCATTATTCCCTGTTCTACTTTTCGCAAACAAAAAACGTCCATTAAGAACGTTTTACTTTGATTTGAACTCGTGATGATGTTTCCACATTAAGTATCGATACCGAATGGTACATCCGATACAATAACCACTTAATGCTAACGCGGAAGCTATGATAACCATTCCACTGAAAATATAACCAATCACTGTATATTTAATTGTAAACGCAAGTAATGATATTCCCAGGCAGATTGTTGCAATCCATTGATTAAATAGCTGCTGCTCACGGTCTTCTTGTCTATACTGATTAAATGGTTTCTTTAGAAACACCTTGCCCATTAACATAACTGGATTTTGTTTCGTGACTACTGTGATAACTCCAGCTACAAAAGGGAGAAGTAATAATAGTTTTCCGAAAAATAAGCTTATTAAAACAGTTATCAAAATGAATGATTGATTTATTTGGACTAAAGGCTTCGGTATATTCAATTCTATCCCTCCTTATTATGCTCATTATACCAAGTGATTTAGTTGGTTTTCAATCATATGAAATATTGTTTTCATATTCGTCTATACTAATCAAAACGAAAACAAACAAGAGAGGGAACTTATGAAACAATGGGAGAAAAAATTCTCAGCATGGATAAACACGAATGAACTAATTTATGTGGAGACGATGAAGCAGAGGATTGGGCGCTCTCTAATATATGGAAGGCTCCTTTCTTTTAATATGGATGAACAGTTTATACAGCTATATAACGACGATGATAAGAGAGTTGATATGATTCCATTCAAGGAAATCGATCAAATTGGATCTACAAAGGAAAGGTAGTGAGGTTATTTATACAAAGATGGTGGTTTTTATTGCACTTTTTTTTGCCATGACCTACCAAATAGCATATGGAAAGGATACCCTATCTCCAGTAGCTGTTATTCACCAGTTTTACGAGGATGTAAGTCACAACCGCTGGGATGAAGCCCCCTATTGGTGGATAGAGCAGCAACGGGTTGAATTAAAAGGATTTTTTGAAAACGAAAATAATATTAGAGAGAAAAAAGGACTTTATAATCTGAAGGAAGCGAAGTTAGTTATGTGGAAAGAGCTACCGTATGAGTACGGCTTGAGTTATGTTCCAAGTGAGTATATGGATTTTTTTACAAAGGATAAGAAAATCTACTATGTCGGTGTGAACTACACAGTACATAAACAAACTCAGTCCTTTATTGATGGGACAAATTATTTTCTTATTGCAATGGTCCGTGAGAATGGAGATTGGAAAATTGCACTCACTACTCATGTGACTGTTTCCTCGATTATCGAAGACGGTCATGGTTTTGGTACGGAGGATGAATGTACTTATGATAAGAGAAGATTAAAGGATGTAGATTAGGTCATTGCATATAATAGGTTCTTACTTACATAAACTTTAATCAACGCTTTAGCAATAAACAAAAAAGCAGAACAAGGATTAGTCCTGTCTGCTTTTAATACTTGTATTTAAAAACTAACATCGTAATATCATCTTTTTGTTGAAGATGTTCTGTAAAGCAGTGTAGTTCTTCAATAACACCATTTTTAATATCCTCAACAGGAAGGGTGTGTATTCTGGAAAGTAGATTTATTAATCTTTTCTTATTATAAAGTTCCCCCTCCGAATTTTGAGCTTCAATAATACCGTCTGTATAGAAAAATAAACAACTACCTTTTTCTATTATTAATTCGTGTTGCTCATACTCATAATGGGGCAGACCACCGATCATAATTCCTTTACTTTCTAGGAACGTACTAGTTGAAGAGCTTGTCATTAGCAAAGGATATGCATGACCTGCATTCGCATATCTGATGGTGCTGGAAGCTGGATCCCAATCGGCACAAAACAATGTAACAAACGAAGTAAGTGACCGAAGATCCTCATAAAGAGCTTGGTTGATTAACGTTAACATTTCCGATGGATCATTTGCTTTCTGTGCTAAACTTCGAAATGCCCCTCTTATTAAGATCATTTGCATGGCAGCCGGGATCCCTTTACCCATTACATCCCCGATGACCATCCTAAGTTTGCCATCCGGCAACTTGCATACATCATAGTAATCTCCACCGATTAGCCTTGCGGGTATCGATATTCCAGAAACCTCTACACCTGAAGAGATGGGTGGAGTACTATTAAGTAGTTTCGTTTGGATATTTTTGGCTAGTTTAATTTCTCTTTTTAAAGTCTTATCCAATTCGTTTAGAATGGGAACACTCATACTACCCCACCTTTATCCCACGTGTAAATTTCCCGTAGTGTTTTTTACCTACTAAAAATATACCATGTTTTTCCGAGAAAGAAATCCTTCTTCTACTCACTAACTATTTTTTTTTCTGAAAAATGCCCAGTACCTACCATTTCTACCAAATTCATCTCCATCACAACCGTAGTCCCTTTTGGACTTGTATAAAGTTTCACCTTATCCATCATCTTCATGAGGAGATTAAACCCTTGACCTAATGATACTTTTGTTGAATAACCAGCTAAAAGAGTGGATTTAGGTAACTCTGATAAATCAATTCCACTTCCTTTGTCTTGAACAACAATCTTAAGTGTCCCATTCTCATAGAATAGGTGTATTGAGCCTGAAGTTGCATGCTTGATCACATTTGTCACAACTTCTGATGTACAAAGTAAAATTTGAAATGCCACCTTACTAGGAACATTTAACTGGGTTAAAATTTCCTGAACTAATTGTCTACTTAACGGGACATCTCCTTTCTTTTCAATTGGCAATGAACCAATTGATTGTTTTTGAACGATATTATTCAGTTCCTTCATATCAATAAGTTCCATTTTTCCTTTCGTAACAGAAAAGATAACATCTCTATACAAAGTTTGGACTTGTTCATTTTTTTGTTTTTCAAATTCAAAAATGGGGGTTATATCAGTAAGTAAGAACTGATATCCATCTGGCACTTGAGTACAATAAACGTCATAAAGTCTTCCAGCTTCATTTTCTACTATTTCCCTGATGATTCTTTGTTCCACTTGTACCTTCTCAATGAGAACAGTTAACTTTTGTTCAATATCAAGACTAACTTCCTGACCTTTTCCATCAATAAAAACCTGATGTTTGAATGTAAGGTGAGTCACACTTAATTTACTTAATAATTCAGAGTCTTTAAGTTTGTGACTAAGTTTAGAATCTACTTTTTTCTCAACTGATTCCTTCTCATGTACAACTTCTTCCACCGACTCACCTAAACACAGTTCCATAAATATATTTAAACTTACTTCAACTAACTTCGGATCAAGCTTATTCCCAGCAAGCTTACTAAACTCTTTTTTGGGATTTTTTATCTTTGGATCAAGTAAAAGATGATCGAGCTCATTGGCAACAGAAATGATTCTAGAGCCTAAAGGAATGCTTTCTTCGGCTAAATTATATGGAAAACCATTTCCATCCCACTGCTCATGATGATAGAAAACATATTCTGCTGCTTTGTCTAACCCTGATATTTCTTTCACCATCTTCGAACCCAATTCAATATGGTTCCTATATTCCCTTTCCTCTTCAATCGTTAAAGGGCCTCTTTTTATAAACAGTTTTTCACCTAATTGGAGCTTACCCATGTCATGAAAAAGGGCTGCATAATGAATTGAGTCAATTTCCTCCATGGGTAATTTTAATTCCTCAGCTATTCTTCTAGCCATTTTCCCTACCCGCGTAGAGTGACCACGGTTGATTAACAATTTCATTTCTGACACTTCTGAAAATTTCTCCATTGTTGATAAGAAGATTTTTCGAAGGTTAATAAATAAACCAAATGCGTATCTAAGTAGAAAATAGCAAAATACAACAAAGAAAGTAACAATAAAAAATAGGAGTGGTTGCTTTAAGCTGTAAATATAGACAAGGAACAATGTAATACTAGATGTCGTAAGAAACATATAGATAGCATCTAATAAAATATTTAACAAGGTTCCCCAGTAAGGTTTATTATTAAGTGTTGAAAAAACAACAGCAATCAATATATAGTTGACCAAAGAATGTATTCCTATAACAGCGAATAGTAGCAACATTGTTTTCCAATGAAAAATACTCTCGCGATCATATAGCCATTCAAAGAACAAACCTGCTACAATAATACAGATAATATATAGACTCAAATTAAACAAATTTTTCTTAATGTTTCTTTTTTTCCATAATAAGGCTGTAGTTAAGAGGAAAATAACGAGTTCCACTACAACTGCATTTTCCACTCCATAAAACAATAAAGCAATAAACGTAAAGGTTTGAGAACTAGTAAATAAGGTACCATTGGGAAGTTCAATTAAAAAATACTCTAATACCCCTGCCAAGATACCTAATGCAAGAATGACTTCAATACGGGAGTAATCGGTTGTAAGGAGGGATATGACTAATAATGTAAAACCAACCAATATTATTGAATTAATATATACATTTAATTTGGTTGGCATTTTCTTTCACATCCTTTTTTAAAATATGAGGAAATAACTTGTGGTTTAACAAATAAATTAATCAAGAAACATCTATTTTTTAATAAAAACTGGGGCGTAGGTACTGCTATTGAATCCTTAAATCTAAAAGATTATGATTATGGACGCCAAGGTACTCCTGCTACTGCAGATAATGCCATTGCAGCAAGAACCATGATTAGAAATACTTTACCTTTCATGGGATCAACCTCCTTCTTCGGTAACCGGCTGCCATTGAGATTTTCCTCTTTAGGCCCTAGCTTTGCGTCCTCGTCTTTCGAGCGAGTTTGCCCTTTTCGATAAGAAAAACATCTATATTCTTTGAAAATCCTACGCCCCAAGATTGAAACCAATTTTAATGTTGAATCCTACTTTGTCAGATTCAATCAATTTCTAGCCCTTTTTTGTTTTTGTGGAAGATATCAACGTAGCTTTTTATTCCAGTGATGGTATAAAAAAAGAAGATACACATCCCAAAAGTAATAATGACATCTCCTATGCTAATGACCTTATCAAATAATGCATAAGGCAAGTGAAGTGGAATAACATCACCTAGAAAAGGTAGCATTGTATGTTCATTGATTAATTGATGCTTTCGATAGCCTGATTCAAGAATTTCTATATAATGAGAAAGGTTTGCCGCTTCTAATGCTTTGCTAGATACCGGCATCCTTCCACCGTTTATGATAATGACTAGGAAGTTTAAAAACATCCCAACGGAGAAAAGTATAAAACCCGGTAAATGTTTATTGATCAACGCCCCTATTGAAAGCAGGAGATATGAAGCTGCGATAAATAGAGAAAACCACTTTGTAAATGCTGAGTAATCATAAAGATACATGGCTATGAGTTGAAGGACAAAGCAGCTTAATATGAGATAAGGAGCTTTAATCTTAACCTCCCATAAATGGTCAAATGACTTTGCACGTAAGTATGCAAATAGTATGGCTAGGAACAGATATTCATAAATCATCTAATTCCTCCTTTTCTTATAGAAGATACTAATTCCTAAACAAACACATCTTCTCCAACAATATCTGATATTTGGAGTATATCGAAAACCATCGCCACATCCTCATTTACATTCGTGATAGTTACCTTAATATTTTGGTCTGTCAGCAGTTGGATGGTTTTCAACAAAAGTCCAATACCTGAGGAATCTACGAATGGTACCCTTTCAAAATTGAATACAACTGAACGATACGTAAGGAGACTTGGGGTTAATTCTTCCTCTATAATCTCAGTAGTTTCAATATCCAAATCTCCCTCTAGATCCACCCTTACTCCATCTTCTTGTTCCAGCAATGAGTACTTTAACATTCGATTTCCCCCTTTATGATTTAAACGCTATATTCCCTTCGTTGTCCAGGTAGGCAACAACCTCATAGGTGACATCTTGAAAGGTGTATTTAGACTTTCCAATTTTGATTGTAGTACCTTCCATTGCTTTATTTATTTTTATGGTTTGATCACTTGGAACAGATATTAAGGTTGTAACACCACTTTCAGCACCAACTTCATTGATATCAACACCTAGTCTTCCATAAACCTCTCCACCTCTTAGAGCACCTTTAACTTTCAAACTACCACCTGCATGGATAGTAGAGTGTGTACAACTTTTCCCTACTATTAACACATTACCACTACAATAAATCTTACTCTTTAGTACATTAGGTACTGTTATAAAGGAATCTTGATCAATCGGTGAATCGCTTTCTTCATTTAGTTTCTTCATTTTTTGTGATAGTTGCTCTATACGTTCAATTGAAATGACTTCATTTGTTAAGGATAAAAAAAGATGATTTAGCGATATCGCTACTTCTTTCCATTCTTCATCTAAATACGTTTCTCCCTTTCTTACAACCTCTACATACTTTTTAGCTATGGATGGGAAGCTTTGAAACTTCTTTTCTAGTAATATTCGAATTAACGGCTTTAACCCACCATTAGATAAATCACTAGATTTAAAAGCTGGAGACAGCATCAGTTCATTGACCACTTTCAGTAATTTTTCTGTTTGTTGATAGAGACTCCCTAGCAAATGTCCTAACTCAACCTGTAACATATTGTTTTTCCCTGCTGAAATCTCTGAACCAACGATATTTCCATACGTAATGATGGAACCAGAAGTTGTCAAAATTGCTTTATTAACAAGCTTGTGAACATTAATTTCACCTTCAGCTTCCACAACCATATTATTTACTTCTCCAACTATTTCTACATCACCTATAAACCGAATATTTCCAGATTCCAAATCTACATTTCCTTGGTGAACGAGCTTTGGTTTAACAGCTACTGTAATCAGTTTTCCTCTTTGCTCCACTTGTGGTCGCCCTGACGCAGTTGCCACAATTTTATTTTCTTCAATGATAATTCCATTTCCAGGTCTCACAATCACTGGGTATACCTTCGGGGCTGGTATTAATTCGTTTTGAACTGTATATCCCGATTCTCCTGGAATAGGGCGATGAATAATGCCAATCACTGCGCCTCTATCCACAGCTGGAAAGGTTTGAACTTCTTTATAATCAATTCGTCCATCCTCTTTTTCAAGAAATTCATTATTACCTTGAAGGTTGACCAAATACTCGATCCATCCATCATTTCCATCTGTTGGACTTTTACCTGTTGCAATTTCGAACGTGGACGGTTCTTCCACACTCGTTGCTTTTATAATTTCTTCTATATCGTAACCCTCGTTAATACCTAGCGATTTCAACTCATTGATAACATCATGTTGAGTTAAGCTGTTTATGATTTCTTTCTTTTCGTCCACTTTAACGTCAATATGGTAATCCGGTACGACATCTTGTAAACTCCGGGTGATTGTGTAACCAGGTTCAACTGTTAATAAAACTATTAACCCTTGCTTATCTATCTTAATGGACCATTTTGTTTCTCTTTCCTCCAGAGAATCCACTTCAATTTCATAATGGTGTGCCTCAGAAACAATCGTTGTCTCTTCTGTTATGGATTGCCCATTCTTCATTAAACGTAGACCTTCTTGGATTGTCACTAAAGGAAACCTTGTGGGTGAATCTCTACAATATAGCCTTCCATCCTTCACCCACACTTTACCTTCGAGTGTATGGATGCTATCATCTACCTTTTCCTGAGGTTGAAGGACCTTTGTAAGGTCCTCCTCTCTCGGTTTATCTCCATCATTCAATATCTGTTGTGAGGAGTCATGAGAATTGTTCGAACGGTTTTCTTGGCCCTTTTGAATCGTAAGTTTAACAACCGCTTTTTTTGTCCCTAAACCTAAAAATCCTTTTTCATTCGACTGAATAATCTCAATATCCACTTCATCTTTATTGACTCCTAGCGTATTTAAACCAATTATGATAGCGTCTTGAACGTCTTTTCCTTTCGCAACGATGGTTTGCATAATGACCCTCCCATCCAGTTAATTTGTGCAACGTTATACTTTAGATTTTTTGCAAGGCTTTTATAATTTGGTAAACACCAATTTCTTCAAAAACCTCATCCGTAAACTCATTCATACCTTGTAAAATGAGAGTAAAGTGTTTTTCAATAGAGATATGGGCAGCATTTATAATTGAACCGATCCCCGTAGAATCGATAAATTCTAGGTTTTTAAAATCAATGATTACAGTTTCTGGGCTTACGATTTCCTTTAAATGCTCATCAAGCATATAGCTTGTTGAAATATCTAGTATTCCTTTCAAATGAATCACTAATTCGGATTCCTTCCTGTCTATATTAATGGATAGTCCCATAGTATTCACCTCAATTCTCCTTGATTTTCTACGTATGATAAAAAGCCCCCCAAAAGGTTGGGGGGCTTCAATAGATAGTACAAAAGCACTATAAACTGAATACAATTCCATCCTTTTCGGTAACCCGGCGATCTTAGCACTTTGGCCTTAGACCCGTGGCTTTGCGTCCTTATCTTTCAATAAGTTTGCCATTTTCGTAGGTATAAGTTCTTATTTACTACTATTATCGGGTGTTTTATTATCATTTTTAGTGGTAAATCAAACCTTTTCAATTAATTTTTCTAATTTTTCTGAATTATTTCCAGTTGTTGGCATATTTCTGGTACCTTTCCCCTTATTTTCCTCTTTTATCCTCGGGATATTTACTTCAACAACTGTCCCTTCATACTCTTTACTACTAAAGGTTATAGTTCCTTTGTGCTGTCCAATAATTTGAAAGCATTTCATCAGTCCTATTCCTATTCCCTTTTCACGATAGCTATAATAAGGTTCTCCTAACCGCGCTAACCGCTCTTCGTCCATTCCTATTCCATTGTCAGTAATTGAAATATTGATATGAGAATCATTACTTGTTAATTTAATCCAAATTTCCCCATAAGTTTCAACGGCTTCTATACTATTCTCAATTATATTAGTAAACACTTTTTTTAGTTGATTAAAATCTCCATGCATTGAAGCAACCAAATTCGACTCTATCGAATAGCGGATACTTTTCTCGATTAATTTATCTGTAAAACGGTCAAGAACCTCCTGAAGTAACTCGGTAATATCTACACGTTGAATTAGCAGTGACTGTAAATTGGCTAATGCTAGGTATTCATTAATAATTTCTTCAATTTGTTCAAGTTCACCTTTAATAATTGGGAAGTAAGTATGATCATAGGATTCTTCTAACAATTGAACAAATCCCTTGATAGACGTAACAGGATTTCTAATTTCATGTGCGACTCCTGCAGCCAACTCACTAACAATCGATAGCTTTTCACTTTGTAATAGCATTTCTTCGGTTTTTTTCTTATCTGTAATATCACGTCCAATGACTAACATTTGCACTACCTTTTTATCCTCATCAAATACTGGCGAGATTACGAGTTCAAATATCCCAAGCTCCTTATTTTGTTTTTCCAATTGAAACTCTGATTGACATGGAGCCTTATTCATATAACTTTCATTGAATAGTTTTAAGAAATGATTTTGATTCTCTGGGCCTACTAACTCAGTAAACAGCTGTCCTTCCAAATGAAACTGGCTTCCCATAATCCATTCAAAAGATGGAGAAGCATAATCTATCCTTCCACTTACACTGCAAATAAAGAAGAGATCAGGCATATTCTCCGCGATTAAGCGGTAGCGTTTTTCACTTTCCTTTAAATGTCTCTCCATCTTTTTTCGATCGGTAATATCCACACAGGAACCGATAACCTCGTCCACAATCCCACCACGTTTTACAGGGCTTAAAACTACCAAGTAGGTAATTGCATTTATCTCCTGTTCATAAGATACCCTATCCTCTCCATGCCAGGCTCTTTCATAATAAGTAGTTATCTCCTCTGCCATTTTCAATGGATGAATCTCAAATAAATCTTTTCCTATTACTTGTTGGGGAATAAAACCTAATCGATATACTAACTCACCATCACATAATGTATGAATAAAATGGCCATTTATCTTTTTGACCTTGAATGTCATCCCTTGTTGACGACGGATTGTCTCCTGTAGCTCCCTTTTTGCTGAACGAACAAGCTCTTCAGACCATTCTGCTCCGCTTGTTGTCTGAGGAAGTCCTAATTTACTTACTGCTCCACCTATCTCTTTTAACATCCCTTCAAGCTCTTCAGATGGTACAGGTTTTCCAAAAAGGTATCCTTGTCCCCCCTCACAAAAGTGTTGTTGAAGAAATATTAATTGTTCCTTTGATTCGATTCCTTCGGCGATTACACTTAAATTTAAACTATGCGCCATTGAAATGATTGTTTTGACAATTGTTTCATCATTGGGATTCTGATTGAGATTCCGAACAAAGGATTGATCAATTTTTAACGTGTTGATAGGGAACTCTTTTAAGTAGTTTAGTGAGCTGAAACCAGTCCCAAAATCATCAATACTTATTTTCACACCTAATGCTTTTAATTCACCTAAAGTTACAATAGATCGTTCAATATCTGCCGTCATACTTTCTGTTATTTCAAGCTCTAAAAATTCCGGTTTTAATTTTGTTTCGACTAATGTATTTGAAATGATATTTACAATATTTGATTGAGCAAATTGCCTTGGAGAAAGATTTACAGAAACAATCATTTCCGTGTGCCCTTTATCATGCCAATGTTTGTTTTGTAAACACGCCGTTTTGAGAGCCCATTCCCCCATCTGTATAATTAATCCGGTTTCCTCCGCAATAGGTATAAATAAATTAGGTGGGACCATTCCAAGCTCAGGACTATTCCATCTCATTAAGGCTTCTGTCCCAATCATTCTTCCCGTTTTAAGATTCATCTTTGGCTGATAATATAATTCCAATTCATTACGTTCTAGTGCTTTATGCAAATACATTTCTAAAAGTAATGGATTTAATTGAGCATTCCCTTCATCCAAATAATAGAACCTATACGTGTTTTTCCCAGCCTTCTTTGCTTGATACATGGCAAAATCCGCGTTTTTCACTATCGTTTCAATGGTCTGTCCATCCTCAGGATACATACTTATCCCTATACTTGGTGTGGTGAAGATTTCATAATTTGAAATATGAAACGGTTGTGCAAGTACGTCAATAATACACTGAGCAATGTGTGCAGCCTTATCTCGATCAGCATTTTCTAAGAGGACAATAAATTCATCTCCTCCCTGTCGAAACACCATTCCAGCATCATTTACTATAAGTTTAGTACGATGTGCTACTTCCTTTAGCAACTGATCTCCCATCGAATGACCTAACGTATCATTTATGACTTTAAATCGATCAAGATCAAAGAATAAGACAGCAAATGACTCACTCTTCGTTACTTCCTTCTCTTTTACATACTTATTCAATTTATTACGATTTGGTAAACCAGTAAGCTGGTCGTGGTAAGCCATAAATTTAATGACTTTTTTCCTTTCTTCTTGCTCGGTAACATCTTTGGAGATTCCGTATACTCCAACCAACTCATTTTTCAATAGAATCGGAAGAAGCTTCGTCTCGCTATTAATAATAGTCCCATTCTTTTGTATAGCTTGAATACATACATCTTGAATCACTCCATTTCTACTTGTTAATTCAAAGACTTTAACAAACTCAGTCAAGTGATCAGGGTGTATAATCTCTCTAACATTTAAGCCCATTAATTGTGAATGACTAAAGCCAAACTGGATTTCACAAGCATGATTTATTTCTTTAAAGTTCCCCTCTAAATCTAATGAAAAAACTGCATCAGGATGATTGTTAAATAATGATCGATAACTTTGTTCACTGACTAGTAATTGTTCTTCTAGTTGTTTCTTATCCGTATTTTCTTTTACTAGTTTGATAGATTCCATTCTTTTTATGACCGAATAACTTAGGGATATGGCAAGGATGATGATGAATAGTATGAGGACCCCAAAAAGTACCATTTGCTCTTGATTAACATTTAACACTTGAAACATTATCAGTTTCACTTCCTTCCCTATATATATCACCTTCCTACTTACCTACCCCTCTAAGTTGTTATTCCATTAGGTCAAAAATCCTCAGTTCCGATTGTGTTGGTTCAATATATTGAAAATAAATAACTCCGTTAATGACTACCATTTTCACTTTTTTTTGTTTTATCAAAAATTCGATTATTTCGTTGTTATTTTCTTTTTTTGAATTTTTTACTAAACTACTATTTCCTATTACGTTATTTAAGACCAACAATAAGATATATTCTGTTATTTCTAATAGCTGCTCATAATCTTTCATTGAACGTATCCTTTCTCGTAATGCTAATCAATCTATCAATTAGATTACTAATTTGTTATTGTTGTTCTCAAGCTACACTCTAATTTTCTACTAGATTTGTTTATCCGTATATCACCATCAACTCTCATTTTTGTTTTTTATTTCCAGTATCGATAGAATAGGAACTACTTCCTATATACTAAAAAAAGGTACAACTGCCCCGTTAAGACACGACAAGCAAATGTTCTGTCATAAAAAATGGTGGTTTTCTTGTTTGTTCATAACAGCTTATTTTGACCTCGTCTAGGATGAAAGCAAAGATCGTCACAATCTCTTCCTCGCTCGTCTCTGGAGCCAGATTCAACGTAATAAGGTAGTATAAAAAACTACACATTCTTCATTCATAAATAAAAAACCCCGCTTTCGCGGGATTTGATATAGTTATTAGGTTTGAGGCACATACCCCATTTGATATACTTTCGCAATCGCTTGTGCACGATCAGCCACACCAAGCTTTTGTAATATTTTCGTCATATGGTTCTTAACGGTATGTTCGCTTATATACAATGTATGGGCAATTTCATGGTTACTATGCCCTTTCAAAACTAAATTTAGCACCTCTTTTTCTCTTGTGGATAGATTTAGGGACTGCTTTAATGCTTCATTATCCATTTCAATAGTTGTTTTTTCCATTAAATCAATTTGATTCATTGATAATTCTAATTCAATCCTTGGCTGTTGTTGCAGGTACAGTATAAATTTACTTTTTAGATTTTCTTCAATTGAGACCAGCTTTTTTAATGAATCTATTTGTTCATTTCCTTCAACAAAATGAGTGACCAGTGTTAAGATTTCACTTTCTACTCTCATACTTTCTTTGTTTTCACTCTTGAAATCCTCAACCACTTCTAATAGCTTGTTGTTTTTCATAAATTGTTTAAGTAAGCTAGAATCATAAACGGTCGCTAAGCATGCTTGTTTTAGTAACTCAATGTGATCCAACTGTAAGAATTGTGCAAAACTCTCAACTAAATCACTTATTTTGGACAATTTTTCATATTTCTGTGGATCAAGATTTTTTACTATATTGTTCAACATCAAAGCTATGCTTTCTTCATCAATTATATTGTTCCTAGTACTGTTTAAGTGAAGGGAAATACCTCCTGCAACGGAAAGACTTGATAAGAAGGATTGAAATTTCTCTGCATCATCCTTCGAATTCAGCCCTACACATAATACTCCATATAAATGATCTTGAAAGAGTAGTGGAAATTCCAGAACGTCCCGACCCCAACTAGTCCTCCCTATCGTTACTTGCTTTGTTTTTGCCTTTGTAACCGGGTGGGAAAAGTTTTTAACGGCAACTTCATATCCATATTTATTTATCTCGGTCTCCGATAAACCTCTAGAGACAATATCTACTTTTGACTGATTAGCATTTCCCTTATAAACAATACAAGAAAAAGGTCCACGCATGACATTGATACTAATATCTACTAAGATATAGAGAACTCTTTTAATGTCTTCCACTGAGGTGATTGCCTTAAATACTTCATTAAAGGTAGACAATTCTAGCAGATGGTTCTGTAGGCTAGCCCGTACTTGTTGTACGGTTAGCTTATTGCTAATAAGCGCAGCCTTCATAATACCTTGGGTATTTGACAGATCCTCATCGAGTTCAGTTTTTGTACTTCCCCCAAAGAATACACCCTTAACAGTGTCTCCTATATAAACGGGTGCACCGAATAAACTAATAACGTTAATATCTTGCCTTTTAAAAATTGAAGCTCTAGGGTCTAATTGTGTATTTTTCCAAAACTGAAATTGCTTTGAGGCAATAATATGGCCTAAAAAACCCTCTCCCATAAGAAAAGTCTGACCCTTCAAACAATCTATTTTGTTAGTTGTATAGGTAACCTCATATTGCTTATGTTTATTTTCTATCGCTAGTCCATAAAACTCAATCTGGCTCTTCTCTCTATTGAGCTTATCAAAAAAGGAAAAGGGGGTTGCATTTCCTATTCTGATAGCACCTAAACTTTCTTTTGTAAAATCTAACTGTTGTTCAGTTTTGCTTTTATCCTGTTGAAGTGTAAGATAGTCTTCTACTAAAAATGTGAATTTATTGATTACATCTATGCATTTCTTCTTTTCTTCATCGTTGTGTTCTCCCATAGCTTCTATCATTTCGGCAATATACTTCCTATTCAGGCGTTTCTGCTCAATCGAACGAATAACTAAATCTTGAGAGGTTCTTTCAAGTAAAAAACCAGCTATGATAAAATATGATAATTGATCCCTTATCCAAATAGGAGAAATAATAACCTTTAATCCCAGTTCCGTGTCCATCATAACAGGCTGTTTGATCGCGTTCAGAGGATTTATAAAGGATAGAATAACTTCTTTAGTCACGAATTCCTTGTAAATAAGCGTTACGAGTGGGGTTTCATTGGATAAAGTGGTTATTTCATGTCCTTCTAAATCGATCATTAGTAAAGATAGGCTTGCTAATTGTGCATAATCATCCTGCAAGTTCTGTAGAAATCTTATACTCCTCTCCATGCTATCGCCCCATTAATATCTGTCATTAAAGGTTGAATATATCGGTATATAGCTTGATCCCCATTTCCCACTTTTTCTAATATTGAATTGGCTACTAATTGTTCAAGAACAGGTAGTAAATCCTCAATGTTACGTCCCAGCCTTGTAGTGAGCCCATGTAAGGTTTCAAAGGTATAGGGGTTTTCCTGAAAGAACATTGTACACTCAATTTCAAGTGGATTTAATTGATAATCTATCATACTATTCCCTCTCCTATACTAATCTAATGAAAGGCTTCGATTGAATATTTTCTACCACAAGCGGTGGTGACATGTTCCCTTGTGGGGATTTTTTTAGTTGAAAATATTGATAATTCCCATCTACCCACGTTTGAAATACACCATTACAGGTTCTTTCTAAAAAGCTAGCTGTCTCAGCACCAATCTCAGTAAAATTACATAAGGCAACCATACTCATTCCGTATGAGCTTATTTTGGCGACTTCCTCTGTAAAATATTCTTTCACAAAGTCTTTGCCCCTTGCCGAAACAATCGTGTTAAGGTCATAGTATACAAACCATTTATCTCCATCTTCAGTGCCTTTAGCAAAGATCGGGTCTAATTTATCTTTAATGAAATGTTTAAACTCGTCATCACTTAAATCCTTTACATGAATAACAGTATCTTTGTAAAATTCCGGAAAAGGCCTATCATAGTGTTCGATAAAATAAACCTTTTTATCTTTTACTAACTCTTTCAAACTAACACCATATAAACTAAATAAGTGTTCAATATCTAACACTGTTACTAGGCTAGAGAGTAACAGTAGTACCTTCTCGCCAGCTAGAATCCTACTAGTAACTATTGAGGCTGTGATGTAACTGTAATTCGCCTTACTATTCGTATCAAAAATAAAGCTTGTACCATTCGGAATACCACCGGACAAATATTGGTCAAGGACTGGAATACCTGTTGTGATATTTGTTCTTTCTTCTACTACTACTTTATCCTCGATCATCGTAAGGGCAGGAATAAGATGGATCCCTTGTTCATTGATCCGATATATGTGCTCACCTTCTTTAATTTTTCGACCTCTCAGTTTTAAAACTTCTAACGTCCGCTTTCGATAAATGGAATTTTGTTCTTGAAGGGTGAGCTTAATTACTCCATCTACTACATAGTTAACAAATGTTTCTTCTTCTGATACAACAGTAGAATTCTCATGAATTAAAAGAGATGTTAAAGAGTGTTTACGAAGAATATTTCTTATCGAATAAATGGTGGACCGCTTCTTTACAATATCATCAATACCTAAATAAAATAGATTTAAACTATCGATTACAATTCTCTTACAATTTATTTCTTTCACGAGCTGGTCAAATAAACCATTCGGGAGTTTCATTTGTTCGAGTAGTGTTTCTGGTGACATACAGACAACGCGTAATTTATTTTCTCTTTCCAGCGCCTTTATGTCCCATCCAAATGCCCTCATATCCTCATATATTTGGTCAGGGAATTGTTCAAACGTAATATAAATTCCATTCTCATTTTGATTCTGAGCACCATCATATAGAAATTGCATGCCTAAAATCGTTTTACCGGTACCAGGTGCCCCATTCACTAGCACAGTTGAACTAGAAGGTAAACCACCATTCAAAATCGCATCTAACCCTTCTATTCCTGTTCTTGTGTATCTATTCATATCATACACACTCTCCTCTCACGACCCATCCCTCTTTTTGATTTATATTAATTTTACAAATAATTCATAGTGAATGTAAACAAGCAAATAGGGATAAGGAAGAAACAACCAAATAAAAAAGGGTGCTCCTAACTAGAACACCCCTTTTGCTTATCTATTATTTATTTCTTCTAAGAGAATCTTATTTAACATTGGTGGATTTGCCTGCCCCTTTGTCGCCTTCATCATCTGACCGACTAAGAAGCCAATAGCCTTCTCTTTTCCACTTTTATAATCTTCAATAGATTGAGGATTAGCATCTAACGTTTCTGTTACAAGCTTACGAAGAGTACCTTCATCCGAAATTTGCACAAGTCCTTGTTCCTTCACAATCTTTTCAGGATCTCCACCCTTTGTGACAAGTGTCTCAAATACTTTTTTGGCAAGCTTAGATGAAAGAGTTCCGTCTTGAATTAGAGAAATCATTTTCGCTAGGCTCTCTGGAGTAAGTGCAATTTCATGAAGCTCTTTGCTTGCAGAATTTAAGTAAGCAGAAACCTCACCCATTAACCAGTTAGATGCAAGTTTTGCATCTGCACCAGCAGAAACAGTTGCTTCAAAATAATCGGACATTTCTTTCGTAACGGTTAGCACTTTTGCATCATACGTAGATAAGCCCAACTCTTCGATATATCGCTTTTGCCTCGCATCTGGAAGTTCAGGAATCTCTGCTCGAATGCGCGCTTTCCATTCGTCATCTATATATAGAGGTACAAGATCTGGCTCAGAGAAATAACGGTAGTCATCTGATCCTTCTTTTACACGCATGAGAATCGTTTCTTTTTTCGCCTCATCATAACGACGCGTTTCTTGCTGAATCACACCACCAGATAACAAAACTTTTTCTTGGCGCCTTTCTTCAAATTCAAGTCCCTTCTGCACAAACGCAAAGGAGTTTAAATTTTTCAACTCTGTCTTTGTTCCGAATTGTTCCTGACCGATTGGACGAAGTGAAATGTTTGCATCACAACGAAGAGAACCCTCTTCCATCTTACAATCCGATACACCCGTATATTGGATAATGGACTTTAACTTTTCAAGATACGCATATGCCTCTTCTGGTGTTCTAATATCAGGCTCTGACACAATTTCAATTAACGGTGTACCTTGACGATTGTAGTCTACTAACGAGTATCCATCACCAGTATGCGTTAATTTACCTGCATCCTCTTCCATATGAAGGCGTGTAATCCCGATTCGTTTTGTTTCCCCCTTTACCTCTATTTCAATCCAGCCATTTTCACCAATTGGTTTATCATATTGTGATATTTGGTAAGCTTTTGGATTATCTGGGTAAAAGTAGTTCTTTCGATCAAACTTCGTCTCTGCTCTGACTTCACAGTTTAATGCCATTGCTGCCTTCATGGCAAATTCAACGGCACGTTTATTTAAAACAGGTAGCACACCCGGATATCCTAAGTCTATTACACTTGTTTGTGTATTAGGAGATGCTCCAAAATGGTTCGGACTATTTGAAAAGATTTTAGAATCTGTTTTTAACTCAACATGGACTTCAAGTCCGATAATCGTTTCAAAGTTCATTTTCTAGCCCCCTTACAGACTCGGCTTTTGCTTATGATGGTCCGTTGCTTGCTCAAACGCATGCGCAACACGATACAGAGTAGACTCATCAAAATGCTTGCCGATTATTTGTAATCCTAATGGTAATCCATTTGAGAACCCACATGGTACGGAGATTGCTGGTACCCCTGCCAAGTTTACTGGAATCGTTATAATGTCGTTTGCATACATTGTCATCGGGTCCTGCGTCTTTTCACCAAGCTTAAATGCGGGAGTTGGCGTCGTTGGTCCAATAATGACATCATACTTTTCAAACACATCGTCAAAGTCTTTTTTAATTAATGTACGTACTTTTTGCGCTTTTACATAGTAAGCATCATAATAACCCGAGCTTAAAGCAAACGTCCCAAGCATAATACGACGCTTTACTTCTTCTCCGAAGCCTTCACTACGAGTTTGCTTATAAAGGTCTAGCAGATTTTTCGCATTATCAGAACGTACCCCATAACGAATACCGTCAAATCGAGCTAAGTTTGCTGAAGCTTCTGATGACGATAGTAAGTAATAGGTCGCTAGAGCATATTTTGAATGAGGCAGTGATACTTCTTCCCACGTCGCTCCTAGTCCTTCTAGTACCTTTAAGGCATCAAGCACTGATTGCTTAACATTCTCTTGAACCCCTACTGCTAAATATTCTTTTGGAACTGCAATTTTTAGCCCCTTAACATCCCCTCTGAATGAAGATAAGAAATCCGGAACTTCAATATTGGCAGAAGTTGAATCCATTGGATCTAAGCCTGAGATGGTTTGTAATACGTATGCGTTATCTTCTACTGTTCTAGTAATCGGTCCTATTTGATCAAGAGATGAAGCGAACGCGATTAGTCCATAGCGAGACACTCGTCCATATGTAGGTTTTAATCCAACCACCCCGCAGTATGCAGCAGGTTGACGAATTGACCCACCTGTATCAGACCCTAAAGAGAATAGCACTTCTCCGGCAGCAACCGAAGCAGCTGAACCACCACTTGAGCCTCCTGGTACATACTGAGTATTCCAAGGGTTTCTTGTTGGGACGAATCCTGAGTTCTCGTTTGAGGACCCCATCGCGAATTCGTCCATGTTTAATTTTCCAACCGTGATGGCCTCAGCCGCCTTTAGTTTTTCAACAACGGTAGCATCATAAATGGGGTCAAAGTTAGCTAGTATTTTACTACCACTTGTTGTACGAAGGTTTTTCGTTACAATGTTATCTTTCACACCAATGGGCAATCCGAAAAGCAAACCGAATTCGTCTTTTCTACTAAGTTGGTTATCCATATCATTCGCTTGTGCGCGAGCTACCTCTTCATTTAATGTTAAAAATGCCTTTATTTGATGATCAACTTCATGAATTCGTTTGAATGATTCATCCACTAAGTCTGTAACGGAGATTTCTTTCTTATGTAACTTACTATGTAATTCAGAAACTTTATGATCGAATAATGACATATCTTCCCCCCCTTTACTCTATAATGGCCGGTACACGAATTTGTCCATCTTTATGATCTGGAGCATTTTTTAATACTTCATCAAGTGGCAGACCCTTCCCTGGCTTGTCCTCTCTAAGCACATTCTTCATATCTAGTACGTGAGAAGTTGGAGCAATATTATCGGTATCAAGCTCGTTTAGCTGTTCAGCAAATGTAATAATGGCATCCAGCTGCTTTTGGAATTTTCCAGCCTCTTCCTCAGTTATCGCTAGACGCGCTAAATGTGCAACGTGCTTAACTTCATCTTTAGAAATACGTGACATATTCCTTCACCTCCAAAAGTATCGGTCATCAATAATATACTGATAATACCAAAGTTTCACTCCTTTAATCAACAAACGTCATCACCTTTAACACTGAAAGGGGTGGATTCTAACATCCACCCCTTTCATCCACCTATACATAAATATCTCGTTTATTAAAAATAAAGAATGAAACAAAAAGAAAAAGAGCCATATGAATGCTGTTATTTAGAATAGAAAACGTAATGGTCATTCCTTCAAACATCGGCTTGCCGATAAAATAAGGCATTAGATTCGTATTGGAGAATAGGAAATACCTTGCTCCCTCATACTGATAATGTTCAAAAAAGACAAGTAGTGCACTAGATGCAAAGTATAATAGGATTGTCACAGTAGTCGCAATTAGGCTGCTTTTAAATAGAATCGACAACATAAAGGCAAACGTACAAATTATGATAATTTCGATATAGGTCGTTACATATTGAAGAATGGTTTGCACGAACATAGCATCAAACATAAACATTCCTTTGTAAAAGAAAAAGATTGATACTACTAATGAAAATATCAATTGAATCAGCATAATACCAGTAATCAACAAGAGTACGGTCACATATTTCGATAAGAGGATTTTCCACCTTTTATAAGGTTTGATTAATAACGATTTAATCGTTCCTCTCACATATTCATTAGGTACGATATCACTTGAAAACACAATAGCGACTAACTGTATCATGATTAATAAATTTGCTGTCAGCTTCATAAATTCCCAGTACTGCATACCCGCACCTTGAAATAGCTGTCTAACAGAGACACCAAATAAAATTGTCATAAAAAAACTTACTACTAAGTAGATCCAAATCCCTGGACGCTTGACTATTTTCATTCGTTCATTTTGAAGTAAATGTATAAATGCTTTCATTATACTTGTCCTTTCAACGTTTTCAAAAATCGGTCTTCAAGGGTATGCTCGTTCCTCTTTATACCAACAACTGATATACCTTGATTGACTAACCACTTCGTTAACTCAGCAACTTCTTTTTCCCTCATTTCTACTGTGAATCCTTTTCCAGTAAACTCGGTTGTAGTGTATGATGGGCTCTCTCTTTCAAAAAGGTCTCGCACTTTTTCTACTTCTAATACTGTATAGGTATAGAATGAATACTGATCCTCGTTATCGTCTTTTTCTTTAAGACTTGCCTCATTGACAATTCGCCCGTCATGTAATACCATGACCCGATCGCAAATCAATTCAACCTCAGCTAATATGTGACTTGATATGATAATGGAGACACCTTGTTCCACTGCCAGCCTTTTTAAAAGTACACGCAGATCCTTCATCCCTTCTGGATCAAGTCCATTCGTTGGTTCATCTAAGAATAAAACACGAGGTCGATGCATAAGTGATTGAGCAAGTCCAAGCCTTTGTTTCATTCCTAGTGAATAAGTCCGTACTTTGTCATGCACATAACTATCCAATTGCAACAGCTCTATCACTTCATTAACTGTAAAAGAATCTTGAGCCCTATTCATATGTAGCGTATGCAGGAGATTGTCATACCCTGATAGGTAATCATACATCTCTGGGTTTTCTATAATCGCCCCAACGTATTGGATTGCTTCCTCAAAATCTCGCTGAGTATCATGACCTAAAGTATGTACAGTTCCATTACTTGGCCTCAATAAACCGACTAACATCTTTAATATCGTTGTCTTTCCAGATCCATTGGGTCCTAGTAATCCCACTATCTCTCCTCTCGCAAGCTCAAATGATACATCCCGTATGATCATTGAATTTCCAATTCTTTTTTGAAGATTACTTACTTTTAATACTATTTCTTGATTCATTATTTTCCCTCCACCAAGGATTCTATCATTAGACGTAATGTATCTTTAAAAAGTCACAAGACTTGTACTATTTCCTTGGTAATTAGGGACTGTTCATCCGTTTCCCTCAAAACTCTACATACGATTGGAATGAAAAAACGGCTTCCGAGAACTTCATGACCTGTTCCCACCGCCGTTTTAATCAGGCTATTCGATTGGTTTTATTGCATCTACGATTAAAGATATAAAACCTAGGTGACCATTTTGGTTTCTATGGTCAAAACGTTTTGATCGATAAATAAACCCTTTCGTTTCATCCCAATCAATACAATGAAATGTACCGTTTTCATCACAATTCTCTAGTAAGGTAACATTGAAACCAACTTCCTCAAACATCGAGCAAAGAGTCTTACAGTTATGTACAATTTTATGACTCGCCGCTGGATGGTTCTTTGGTCCCGGTCCTCCAACTTGAACACTTATTTGATACTCTTCATTTGGAAAATAGCCATCTGGAACAGCACATCGAACATACCCACCTGGCTTTAGAAATTCAAAACAAACCCTCGCAGCTTCAATACCTTCATCGAATGATAAATGCTCCCAAACATGTTCAGCTAAAATAGCTTCTAACGAATTCGGTCGAAACCGCTTCTCCCAATGAACACGACTTAGTAAGTCTAATTCTGTTTCTTGGGTTTGTAGCCATGTCGGATTGTTATTGTATTCACCTGTACCAATCACTACCTTTAAATGTTCCTGTATCATTCAATTTCCCCTCTTTGTTATCATCCATTACTACCAGGCCTTATGTACGGCTATATAAATTTCTTTTAGTAACTTCGAGCCTCTCATTACAGCTTGAATACTTTCTTGGTCAGACTTATCCGCAAGTTTAGTTTGTCTAAATGCTCTTCCCCCTACACCAAGTCGTTAATCTGATTTTAGTTTAATGATGTAAAGAATGGAAGAAAGAAATGTTTTATAATAAGAAGGTTCTTCTATTGTTCCACATAAATATTTTCCTCCTCCAATTAGCAGAACAAAAGGCTCAGGGCGCCCCGTTTAGCCTCAGGCATAGCAAATGTTCTTATAAAAAATACCATGGACTTCCCATCCATGGTATTTCTTGTCGATATATTATTCAGCTTTTGCTGCTTCAAATTCATCTTGAATCTCTTGGTCTGGTTCTCCGTCAATTAAACTGAAGACCATGATTGCGATCCAGGCCAAGATAAAACCTGGTACAATTTCATATAGGTCAAATAAACCACCTGATAGCTTGCTCCAGATAACTACTGTTACAGCACCCACAATCATACCGGCAAGTGCTCCTTTACCAGTCATTCGCTTCCAGAATAGTGCTAAAATGATAACTGGACCAAATGCTGCACCAAATCCACCCCATGCATAACTTACTAGAGATAGTACAGAACTATCTGGATTGCTTGCTAACCCAATAGCGATTAGCGCAATTACGACCACTGCTACGCGACCAATCCATACAAGCTCTTTCTCTGATGCTTCCTTACGGAAAACAGAACGATAAATATCTTCTGCAATTGCACTTGAAGAAACAAGTAATTGTGAATCAATCGTACTCATAATCGCTGCTAGAATTGCAGCAAGTAATATTCCAGCTACCCATGGGTTAAAGACAACCTGTGTAAATTGAATAAATACTTGCTCCCCGTCTGGAAGACCACCATCTGCGAAATATGCAATTCCCGCAAAACCTGTGAAGATCGCTCCGAATAGTGCAAATACCATCCAGCTCATACCGATTAAACGAGCCTTAGGAACATCCTTCACTGATTTAATTGCCATAAAGCGTGTAATAATATGAGGCTGACCAAAATATCCAAGACCCCATGCTAGTAATGAAATGATACCTAATGCTGTCATACCTGAGAAAGCATCAAGATAAGATGGGTCAATGCTTCCAACCTGATTTACAGTTTCATCCCATCCACCCATTTGGTTCATAACCACTATAGGCACAATAATTAACGCTAAGAACATTAAAATACCTTGAATGAAATCTGTCCAGCTTACCGCTAGGAATCCACCTAAGAACGTGTAAGAAATAATTACAATCGCACCAATCCAAAGTGCTTGGTTATAAGTTAACCCAAATGAAGCTTCAAATAACTTAGCTCCACCCACCATACCTGAAGCAGTATAGAACGTAAAGAATAATAAAATGACTAATGCCGAAATAATACGTAATAGTTTAGACTTATCACGAAAACGATTCTCTAGAAAATCTGGAATGGTAATTGAATCGTTTGCTTTTTCTGTATAGCTACGAAGTCTTTTCGCAACAAATTGCCAGTTTAGATAAGCACCTATCGTTAAACCTACTGCAATCCAAATTTGATTCATCCCACCTGATGCATAAACAGCACCTGGTAATCCAAGAAGTAACCATGAACTCATATCTGATGCACCAGCACTTAATGCCGCTACACCTGGTCCTAGTCGTCTTCCTCCTAAAACATAGTCAGATAGATTACTAGTTAGTTTATAGGCAGCAATACCTATTCCTAACATCCCAATTAAATAAACTATAAATGTAATTAACGTTGCCGGTTCCATTATAGGCTATTCTCTCCCCTCTTTAAAATACGATATTACTGATAAAATGACTGTTGCTAACATTGGTACAATTAGCCAAAATAGGGTTGCACCTGATATTGCCAAGCTCATCACCTCCACTATCATCCGTATGCAATCATATGCACCCGTATTCATTACCCGAAATTTCAAAATTATAAACCTATTTTTAAAAAACGGCCGCACATGCTGAAAATGAACAGTTTTCACTATATCATACTTTTCAATTCAGAACATTCAGAAAATAATAACCAAATTAATTTTATGAATAATTATTCAATTAATTGATAAAAAAAGACAACTCATCCTTATTAGTAGGCAATATCTATTCATGAAAATTCATAAAATTAATTTTTCTTTTTTCATGATTTTGTCACAATTAGTTCGAAATTACCAATTGATTTTTTTATATCATTCAATTAAAATTATTACTATTTATTTTAAGAAAATGATTTATTTTTTTTATGTAATTATAAAGAAACCCGAGTAAGGAAAAAAACTCTCACTCAGGTCTTTATTTAGAATGTTTTGTACACAACTTGCCCAATTAATAGGCAAATAATCGTCAGTAATAAAGTTCTAGCTACCTTAAGGGGAATTCTCGGTAGTGCCCGTAATCCAATTTGAGTTCCTATAGCAGAACCAATCGCTAAAGCAATCGCATATTCCCACTGTACATATCCTGTTTGATAAAAAATGATGAAAGCACCGACACAACTACCAAAATTCAATACCCTCGCTAATTGGGCTGATTCAACGTAAGCAAATTTTTCTCGTAAATAATGGATAATCGCAAACGTTGACGAACCCGGTCCAAATCCACCGTCATAAACAGCAATCATAAATGGAGCCACTCTACTCCATGATGATGACACTTGATTCGTGTTTGTTACAGTATTCATTAATTGTTTATTTTTTAATGTAATAAGTAAGGCAAAAACCAACAGAATTAATGCGACAATATTCATTGTTTGTTCGCTAACACTTGAGGTCAATATAGCGCCAACCGTACCTCCAAAAAAAGCAATGATAATGACCTGAATCATTACCCTTATCGAAAATAATTTATTCTTGATCAAATAAAGAATACTCGTAAATGATGCAATCCCAGATGAAAATTTATTCGTCGCAATTCCTACTTGAATCGGAATGCCGACCAACATCATAGCAGGCAATGTAATAATGCCTCCTCCACCTGCTAACGTTCCTAAGAAGGATGAAAAAAGTCCTATAAAAAACAATAAAAAGAATGTGCTATCTATCATAATCCCCTCATCTATTCTATCTAGTTTCATCACTTAGCATAATGGATATCTGCTTACTTTCATATAGACTTTTTTCTGTAAATTTTTCTATAAAAAAAATGTCTAGTTCTGTCGATAGTATTTCTTTTTTTATCTTTTATTGTAAACTAATTTTAATAGAAATATAGGTAGAAAGGATGAAGAACATGTTAATGCATCTTATTGAACATACCCGAAAAGAAATGCTTTCTCATGCAGGATTATACGGGTTCACTTCGTCTACTACAGTTTCTACAAGTCAAAAGCTTGATCAACTATTAAACTTATATCATTCGGATCAACGTAATCAAATTAACAACCTTTTAAAGTACGAAACCAAAGTACATCACAGTGTACTAATCAATATACTAGAGGGATGTCAGGTATTTCAATCTTCATTAATCTTTGAAGCAAGTGAGCTTTCATTACTTAAGAGTATCAATGAAGAGTGGCAATCACTATCAGAGATTACCAGCTTATTACAATACCTTGAAAAACATTATGGTAAAAATCTTCTCTACCACATCGGATCATTTGTCCCAACAAATAGTCTCTTCCCAGAAGATATCGATACATTCGAATCCGCTCTTCTTAATCTTAATAAAGTCTATTATTTAAACCATACCAATGATGTAGGCAGAAAATATACTACCACTTTATTAGATGCTAAAGAATATTTTCTAGCTGCACAAACTCCATCTTACTCAAACGCCTTCAATTTAGGCTTAATAAATGGGTTAGCCGAAAAGTTTAACCGACCAATCAGCTATATTCAGGAAATTACACCTATGAATGGCGGACAATTTAGGATCTTTGTCAAATAGGTTGAAAGATACTTATTGCAAATGTAGATGAAACTAAATGTTTCACTATAGAATACTCCTAGTCTGACGGAGTCGATAATTGTTAGTAATTGGAGCAAGTTGATATTCCTGCTCTAAAAAATAGGTTTAGTTCATATAAAAACGACTCTTAGGTGAGTCGTTTTTAATTTATCATAAGCATTAAGAGAAATTATTCCTAAGTAATAATTGTTGTGCTAATTCCTTAAGCACATATGTTTCTCTCTCTATCCAGCCATTGCTGTTAGATTGCTTTGCTACTCTCTCATTTTGACAAATGGCTTCATCTATAGTAACGAACCTTGGAGTGAAATTTTGTTCAGACTCATAATCGTCCAATTTCTGTAGTCCCTTTTCTCCGGTTACCTCGCATATGTAATAATGTGAATGCATTTCAAAAATAGCTGATGGCATATACTGATCTATCTGCTTCTCAATGACCATTCCAATCTTTTCTTTTACGACACACTGGGTATAGCCTGCTTCCTCAGCAACCTCTCTTTTCAGTGCTTCTTCATGAGACTCATTTCCTTCCACTCCTCCTCCAGGAAACTTATAGTCATCATAACAGGATTGAATGAGAAGCAGCTTACCATCTTTCATTATAATTGCTCTGACAGCGACTCTAATATTCTTTGAATATTGGGTTTCATCGTACTTTTGAATGCCCATCAAGGTATAAAACATCATTTGCGTCACCTTTTTCCGGAAATTGTTTGACAACTAAACCTTTAAACAGACTGCAATTGCTAGTTTGATATTGTTTACTTACCCCGTTTCCTACTTTTCTTACCTCGCGAGCTCTTTTACTTTCCTCGAATCGTACTTTACTTACCTCTAGCTTCTTTTACTTACCCCGTTTCCTGCTTTTCTTACCTCGCGAGCTCTTTTACTTTCCTCGAATTGTACTTTACTTACCTCTAGCTTCTTTTACTTACCCCGTTCCCTGCTTTTCTTACCTCGCGAGCTCTTTTACTTTCCTCGAATTGTACTTTACTTACCTCTAGTTTCTTTTACTTACCCCGTTCCCTGCTTTTCTTACCTCGCGAGTTCTTTTACTTTCCTCGAATCGTACTTTACTTTACCTCTGACTTCTTTTACTTACCCCGTTTCCTACTTTTCTTACCTCGCGAGCACTTTTACTTTCCTCGAATTGTACTTTACTTACCTCTGACTTCTTTTACTTACCCCGTTGCCTGCTTTTCTTACCTCGCGAGCTCTTTTACTTTCCTCGAATTGTACTTTACTTACCTCTGACTTCTTTTACTTACCCCGTTGCCTGCTTTTCTTACCTCTAGCTTCTTTTACTTACCCCGTTCCCTGCTTTTCTTACCTCGCGAGCTCTTTTACTTTCCTCGTATTGTACTTTACTTACCTCTGACTTCTTTTACTTACCCCGTTGCCTGCTTTTCTTACCTCTAGCTTCTTTTACTTACCCCGTTTCCTACTTTTCTTACCTCGCGAGCTCTTTTACTTACCTCGAATCGTACTTTACTTACCTCTAGCTTCTTTTACTTACCCCGTTGCCTGCTTTACTTACCTCGCGAGCTCTTTTACTTACCTCGAATTGTACTTTACTTACCTCTGACTTGTTTTACTTACCCCGTTTCCTACTTTACTTACCCCGCGAGCTCTTTTACTTTCCTCGAATTGTACTTTACTTACCTCTGACTTCTTTTACTTAACCCGTTCCCTGCTTTTCTTACCTCGCGAGCTCTTTTACTTTCCTCGAATTGTACTTTACTTACCTCTAGCTTCTTTTACTTACCCCGTTTCCTACTTTACTTACCCCGCGAGCTCTTTTACTTTCCTCGAACTTTACTTACCTATGACTTCTTTTACTTACCCCGTTCCCTGCTTTTCTTACCTCGCGAGATCTTTTACTTTCCTCGAATCGTACTTTACTTACCTCTGACTTCTTTTACTTACCCCGTTTCCTACTTTTCTTACCTCGCGAGCTCTTTTACTTTCCTCGAATTGTACTTTACTTACCTCTAGCTTCTTTTACTTACCCCGTTGCCTGCTTTTCTTACCTCGCGAGCTCTTTTACTTTCCTCGCATCGTACTTTACTTACCTCTAGCTTCTTCTACTAATCCCGATCGAATTATACTAGTATCGCTCACTGATTTACATACATCCACCAATTTATACCAGCTTTTTACAATAAATGATCGGTGCTTTTCCTTTTTCTGTAACATCAATAACCGCAATTTTATCTATTCTACCTTCGATCTTACTATAGCAATTCGTACAATACTCAAAGGCCTTTGTTAAATTTTCTGAAGATAGTCTATTGGCAATCGTACAGTGTGGAATCCAATAATTCGGTAAATATAGGGAGTCTGGTATATCATTAAACTGTACAAAATGACGATGATGACTGACGTGTAAATCGTTCAACTTTCTTGTAACAGTTGGTGCGAAATACAAAGCTCCTGAGTTTAAAAAGGATCCTATTGACTCAAATGTAATGTCGACAGCTTGTGTACCCTCGTAAACATCATCCATTCGCTTGAAAAATTCCTTGTTGTTAACATCCCTATATGTAGCTATTGTAATATGGGGTTTTCTATCCTCTACTTCAAAAGCATAGCTCGATATATTCCTTTCTCTTAATTCATGCCAAATCTCTTTGATTAAACGCTCTGTTTTCTCATCAAAGATTGCAATTACTCCAAACATTTCAATCACACCTTCACAGCTTGTTATCTTCTAAATCCACCTTCTGAATGAATAATTTGACCCGTAATCCACTCTGCCTCGTCGCTCACAAGAAATTTAATGGCTCTTGCAACATCCCTTGGTTCTCCTATTCTTCCAAACGGAAATTGCGGTAGTAAGTCATTTTTGATTTCCTCCGTCATCCAACCCGTATCTGTTGGACCAGGATTGATGGCATTCACAGTTATTCCTAATGGTGCGAGTTCTGCAGATAACGTTATCGTTAGCGCATCTATCGCTCCTTTTGTAGTCGCATAGGCTAATTCACCAGGCATCGGCCCTTTAAATTGTCCAGATGTAAGATTGATGATTCTCCCTCCAGATTTCTTCGTAAAGGACCTGGCAAAATAACTACTTACTAATGTCGTTGCACGGATATTCACCAAGTAATGCTGATCTAAATCTTTAGCAGTAATCGTTAATACATCATTACTTGTAGAAAATGCAGCATTATTTACTAAAATATCTGGTTCACCCAATTGCTCAATGACTTTCTGAATAAGCAGATTTGGTGCATCTTCTTGTGTCAAATCAATCTCCATACAAGCAATCTGAACGCCTTCTTCCAATAATTCTTCTTTTAATGTTACTGGCTCATCCTGTTCTACACTCCATGGCATTTCTTTATCATAATTTGTCCAATAAGTAAAAAAGATGGAATATCCCTCTCTAGCTAATTCTCTGCAAATAGCTGCGCCGATGCCTGATAAACGACTAACACCTGTAACGACCGCAATTTTATTTTTTGTATCTCTCATTCTAAATCCCCCATCACACACAATTACTATAATGTTCTCCTAAAGCAAACAAAACCCCTTCTATTTAGAAGGGGTCCATCTATTATTTATAGCATTTCTGATGTTGTCTTCGCTTGCATATGAAGTACTAAGTAGTCTGGGCCACCAGCTTTTGAGTCTGTTCCAGACATGTTGAATCCACCAAATGGTTGATATCCAACAATAGCACCTGTACAACCACGGTTAAAGTATAGATTACCAACATGGAAGTCTTCGCGTGCTTTTTCAATGTTTGCACGGTTATTTGTAATAACAGCACCTGTTAATCCATATTCTGTGTTGTTTGCAATTTCAATTGCGTGATCGAAGTCACGAGCCTTACAGAATGCAACGACTGGTCCGAAGATTTCTTCCTTCATGAGACGAGCATTTTCATCTACATCAGCAAAGATTGTTGGCTTAATGAACCAACCCTTAGAGTCGTCCCCTTCGCCACCATGCATTAACTTACCTTCTTCTTTACCAATTTCGATGTAGCTCATAATCTTATCATATGCACCTTGATCGTTAACAGGACCCATATAAGTTCCGTATACAGAACAGTCACCAATTGATAATTCTTTCGTTAACTCAACCGCGCGATTTAAAACTTGATCATACACATCTTCTACTATTACAGCACGTGAACACGCTGAACATTTTTGTCCAGAGAATCCAAATGCAGATGCAACGATTGATTTTGCCGCTAATTCAAGATCAGCTTCTTTATCAACAACGATTGTATCCTTCCCACCCATTTCAGCGATTACACGCTTTAACCAAATTTGACCTTCGCTTAGCTTAGATGCACGCTCATAAATGCGTAATCCTACGTCACGAGAACCTGTAAAGCTTACGAAACGAGTACGTGGGTGGTCAACTAAATAATCTCCAACCTCTGCCCCGCTACCAGGGATGTAGTTTACAACTCCTGCCGGAAGACCCGCTTCTTCTAGTACCTCCATGAATTTCGCTGCAACAACTGGTGTTGTACTTGCCGGCTTTAATAAAACCGTGTTACCTGCAACTAATGCAGCAGTCGTCATACCTGCCATAATGGCAAATGGGAAATTCCAAGGTGAGATAATAACCCCTACTCCAAGAGGGATATAATTAAAACGGTTATATTCAATTGGTCGGCTTTCTACTGGAATACCGTCCTTTAATTTAAGCATTTGACGTCCATAATACTCTAAGAAATCAATTGCTTCTGCTGTTTCAACGTCAGCCTCATTCCATGACTTACCAGCTTCTTTTGTTAAAATCGCTGAGAACTCATGCTTACGACGACGAATAATGGCAGCGGAACGGAATAAAATATCCGCGCGCACTTCTGGCTTCACTTTGCGCCAAGTCTTAAATGTCTCATCAGCTACTTTCATAGCCTTTTCAGCTAATTCACGACTAGCCTTTGATACAGTACCAACAACCTCATTACGATTTGCTGGATTCACTGATACGATCTTACTCTCAGTTGAGATACGCTCCCCACCAATAATCAGATCATAGTCCTTCCCTAAATAAGATTCAACAGTAGCAAGACCAGCTTCATATGCTTTTTTGTTCTCTTCTACCGTGAAATCTGTGAATGGTTCATGTTTGTAAGGTACTACCATCGATTTCTGCCTCCCTTAAATTGGATGTTCAAAAAGTCCGGGGAAAATCGCCGCCCTAATTTCTTCGTTGACTTGCCTTTCGCTCCTCATGTATATAAACATACAATCCGGTGCTCAGCTTTTGCCACCTCGAACTTCTCGGCTATTTTTGTCCTCCTTTTTGAACACGCTCTTAATAAATAAATTAAAACAGCAAAAATCAAGACAAAATCTACTAAACTTCGTCCCGAAAATAGCGTTTTCATCCTTCATCCCTTATTCTAACCGAAGAACCCTTTTTCTTTCAAACCTTTCCCCTAAAAAATTTAGTCATATATATGAACAAATGGTTCTTCCTTCCCTGCTTCACGTATGATTATTGCCTCTGGACCGCTGATGGACGAGATATAACACTTTACAGAAAAATAATTTTGGAAATGCTCCATTATGAGCCCAGTGACATATTGGGTAAACCCAACGACCTCTGCTTTTCCATAAAATTGCATCGGAATTTCAATTGTTAGTTCTGTTAGCTGTTCATCTTTATAAAACCCTCTACCGACCACACCTGTATAATTGGGGAAATATTCATCGATGTCAGCTTTAAAATTCAGCATTCTAGTTGCATCATCGCGATAATTCGCCATTGCATCTGATGATGGAAACAAATAATATTCTTCGTTGACAACAGTCCATTTTTCGACACTGTTCGCCTTTGATTTTACTTGTCCTTTCGCAAAAAAGTTGCCTGGAACAACGGAGGATTTGCCTTCCTGCTTAAAAAGTCCAACCGTAATTGGTACATTTTCCAACCCTTCGATATTTCGTATCCGACGAATCATCTCATCTGCCATTTCTTTTCCTTGCTGCTCAATTTCCGCATCAGGAATCTCATATTCACGAGGATATCCTTGCTCCTGTGAGTAATAGTGGATAGAATTCATTGCAAGACCAAGTACGATTCCACCTAACTCAGCTTTTCCTTCATCGTCCTTCACTAAATAATTCTGCTCTAGAATATGAGATAAATAAATCGGACTCGCTTCATTTTGTTCCTTTAGTGTTCCTTCTGTCACCGGAGGAGGATTTAATCCTAGATTCGCACCCTTATCTTCTTGATTAGCAAGCTGTTCATCTGTTAATTTTCTAGATAACCAAGCGGTAACTGTTTCACTATCTAAGTATTGTCCATCTTGATATAAGAATTCCTCCGTAGGAAACTGTTCCTGAGCTAATCTCATCAATCCTGTTTCGAATTCATCAATATCCAATCTATTGTTCATTCTGTATACAACAAGTCCTCTGGATTCACTTGGTTTAAATGGAATAACCGTACGATAATATTGATCCGATATGTTGTATTTAGGAACAATAGCTGTTTCTTGCGTATTATCATCGATATCTTGTACAATTTCTTCTTCCTTCTCAAACTGCGGCACACACCCACTTAATAAAAGGGTGCTCATTATGAAGAATGCCCCAAGTCTCCTCATCCTTCTTCACCTCTATCCATTTAACTCTAGAACTAGTTTCTCCTCATCCCAGATTTCAACACCATGCTTTTTCGCTTGATCTAATTTGGAACCAGCAGCCTCTCCAGCAATTAAAAGATCTGTATTCTTACTTACACTTCCTGAGACTTTTCCGCCAAGAAGTTCAATCTTTTCCTTCGCTTCATTTCTAGTTAAGATTTCAAGCTTACCTGTTAGCACGATGGTCTTTCCTGCGAAGTAAGAGTCGATTTCTTCTACATTCACCTTTTTAGGTCCTTGATAGGTCGTATTAACCCCTAACTCTTTTAATTCGTTGATAAGCTTTTGCACTTCTTCACTTCTAAAATAAGTATAGACAGAATCCGCCATCTTATCACCGATTTCATTTATAGCCGTTAGCTCTTCTACCGATGCTTGCTTTAGTGAATCAATTGTTTCAAATTGTTGTGCCAGCGTTTTGGCGGCTTTAGCACCTACATGCCTAATCCCTAAACCAAACAATAGCTTTTCAAGTGAGTTTGTTTTCGATGCTTGTATCGCTTGAATTAAATTAGTAGCCGATTTTTCGCCCATTCTTTCAAGTTCAACGAGCTGTTCCTTTGTCAGTCTATATATATCTGCTACATCATGAATCAACTTTTCCTTAAACAACTGACTGATGACCCGTTCTCCTAAGCCTTCTATATTCATCGCATCACGTGATACAAAATGGATAAGCCCCTCACGTATTTGAGCTGGGCACATAGGATTGATACAACGGAGTGCAACCTCACCTTCAATACGTACAAGCTCGCTATCACATTCTGGGCAATGACTTGGCATCGCAAATTCCTTCTCATCACCTGTTCTACGTTCTAACAAAACATTCACAACCTCAGGGATGATATCACCTGCTTTTTTAACAACAACATAATCCCCAAGCTTAATATCTTTCTCACGTATTAAGTCCTCATTATGTAAGGACGCTCTCTTCACCACTGTTCCCGCTACCCGAACAGGCTCAAGAATAGCTGTAGGAGTAATAACTCCTGTTCTTCCGACATTAAGATCAATATCAATAAGCCTTGTAACAACCTCTTCCGCAGGAAACTTATAGGCAATTGCCCAGCGAGGACTTTTGGCTGTAAAGCCAAGTTCATCCTGTTGTTCAAGTGAATCTACCTTAATCACTATTCCGTCTATTTCATACCCAAGCGTTGGACGTTTTTCATGCCAGCCATTTACAAATTCAATCACTTCATCAATTCCATTGCAGCGCTTTCTTTCATTATTGGTCTTAAATCCAAGCTCATCCAGTAGGTTCAAGCCTTCACTATGTGAAATAACCCCTGTATTCAGACCATTTCCAATGCCATATACAAATATGTCCAGATTTCGCTTAGCTGCAAGCTTAGGGTCTAATTGTCGCAACGAACCAGCAGCTGCATTACGGGGATTCGCAAATGGCTCTTCTTCCGCTTGATAGCGTACTTCATTTAATGCTTCAAACGATCGCTTTGGCATATAAGCCTCTCCGCGAACCTCTAAGCTAACTGGCTTTGTTAATCGCAATGGAATAGAGCGAATCGTTTTTAGATTTTGCGTAATATCTTCACCGATAGTCCCGTCACCTCGAGTGGCTCCACGAACAAATAAGCCATCTTCATATTTTAATGAAACAGCTAAACCATCTATCTTTAATTCACAAATGTAAGCAACCTGTTCTCCAACTCCTTGCCTTACACGTCTGTCAAAATCACGCAAATCCTCTTCATTAAAAGCATTTCCTAAGCTGAGCATTGGTGTATCATGTTCAACTTTCTCAAAAACGTCTAGAGCGACTCCACCTACCCGGTGAGAAGGAGAGTCCTCTGCTAAGTAATCTGGGTTTTGCTTCTCAAGTTGAATGAGCTCTTGCATAGCTTGGTCATACTCAAAATCCGAAACAGAGGGCTTATCTAGGACATGATACTCATGGTTCCATTTATGTAATAAAGCTCTTAGTTCATCTATTCTAGCCTTTGCTTGGTCGGACATTCTTTCATCTCCTTTTAGGAAAACTCGGCTATCTCAAGGTTTTTTATAACAACGAGATAGCCATTGTTTTGTTGTAAAACTTACACTTTTTCAATCGGAGCAAATTTTGCAAGTAAACGTTTAATTCCTGTAGGACTTGGAAAAGCAATATCAAGCTCTTTTGATTCTCCCTCTCCTTTAACACTCACCACTGTACCAGTACCCCATTTTTTATGGGATGCCTTGTCTCCAACTTTCCAACCAATCGATTCTCCACCTGTAGACTTCGCAGCAGGTCTCATAACCGGTGGTGTTTTTGGTTCTTTACGGGTTGTACTAAACGGAGAAGCCTTTTGCTTTTCTTCGTGAGCCTTTTCCACCAACTTCTCCGGAATTTCCGCAATAAAGCGCGAAACAGGATTCATACTGGTTCTTCCAAACAATGTTCTCATTTCAGCATTTGTAATATATAACTCTTGTTCAGCTCTTGTAATTCCAACATAGGCTAACCTGCGCTCCTCTTCCATTTCTTCGTCCTCAAATAGGGAACGACTGTGAGGAAATACCCCTTCTTCAAGACCCATTAAAAATACGACCGGAAACTCTAACCCCTTTGCCGCATGCAACGTCATAAGGACTACATTGCCTTGATCTTCATCTTCTTTTTCATCCATTTGATCAATATCAGATACTAGGGCAAGATCTGTTAGAAAGGCAATTAAACTTTTATCCTCATTTTTATCTTCGAAATTTTTCGTTACCGATAAGAACTCATCGATATTTTCTAAACGGCTTTGTGCTTCGAGCGTTTTCTCATTTTTGAGCATATCACGGTAACCAGTCTTGTCTAATACCTCTTCAACTAATTCCGTTACAGATAAATATTCCTGCTGCTGTACCCAGTTTCTTAGCTGATCGCGGAATTCCACTAGGGCATTGGTTATTTTTCCACTTAATCCAACAAGCTCAACCATTTGTAATGCCTCAAAAATGGACATATCGTGCATGACCGCATAATTCGCAAGCTTATCTAACGAAGTTGCCCCAACTCCGCGCTTTGGTACATTGATAATACGTGCCAAACTAATATCGTCATCAGGGTTTGCAATTAGACGCAGGTATGCAAGAATATCCTTAATTTCCTTTCTGTCGTAGAACTTAATCCCGCCAACGATATTGTAGGAGATATTAGATTTTAGTAATACTTCCTCCATTACACGGGACTGTGCATTCGTTCTGTAAAGGATGGCAAAATCTGAAGGCTTTCTCATGCCTGAATCAATTAATTGCTTAATGATTCCCGCTACGAAATAACATTCATCCTGTTCGGTAGTTGCGCGATAGTAGGTCAGCAATTTCCCTTCATTATTTTCTGTCCAGAGATTCTTTGGCTTACGGTTTGCATTCTTTTGAATAACTTCATTGGCTGCCTCGAGAATTCTCTTTGTAGAACGGTAATTTTGCTCAAGAAAGATAGCCTGTGCTCTTGGGTAGTCTTTCTCAAAGGATAGTATGTTACTAATATCCGCACCACGCCAGCGATAAATGGACTGATCAGAATCCCCCACTACACATAAGTTTTGGAAGCGACTAGCTAGTTGCTTAACAAGCATGTACTGTGCACGGTTCGTATCTTGATACTCATCCACGTGAATATATTGAAACTTTCGTTGGTAATATTCTAGCACTTCTGGGACTCTCATAAACAATTGAATGGTCATCATAATGAGATCATCAAAATCAAGCGCTTGGTTTTTACGTAGACGTTTTTGGTACTCAGTGTACACTTCTGCTACAATCCCCTCATATGGGCCCGCAGCACTTTTCATATATTCCTCTGGCGTTACTAATTCATTTTTCGCACTACTTATAGATCCTAATAAACTTCTGGGTTCAAATTTTTTCGAATCGACATTCTTATCTTTTAAAACATTTTTAATGACGGAAAGCTGATCCGTTGTGTCTAGGATGGTAAAGTTTCGATTGTATCCTAACCGGTCAATATCACGACGTAATATTCGGACACACATGGAGTGGAAAGTGGATATCCAAATCTCCTCAGCTGCTCCACCTACAATCTTAGCGACACGTTCTTTCATTTCACGCGCTGCTTTATTCGTAAAGGTAATGGCTAATATGTTCCAAGGAGCTACTTCCTTTTCGGCCATTAAAAACGCAATTCGGTGCGTTAACACTCTCGTTTTTCCACTACCAGCACCTGCCATGATAAGTAAAGGACCGTCTGTATGTTTGACTGCTTTTTGTTGCTCTGGATTTAATCCTGTTAAGAGTTTATTTGAAAGGTATTGCATCTCTTTTCACCGCCTAAATATCTATTAAAACGAACACGCGTTCTGTCATTCTATTATAATCGTAGAAATAAATCTATTCCAGTCCTTTTACCGTTTTTACTGTTAATAATGCTGTATCCAAGTCTTCATAAATGACATTTCCTACGACAACAGTGTGAGCTTTACTTGCCATTTCTTTTGCCTGGTCGACTGAAGAAATCCCGCCACCATAAAATAATCTAGTCTTCTCTAACGTATTTTTAACCTTTTGGACTAAGTGTGGATTCCCATAGCTCCCGCTGTACTCTAAGTAAAAAATGGGTAAATGAAATAGCTTGTCCGCTATTCTTGCGTAGGCAATGACATCCTCCTCCTGCAGGTCAGTGGTTGCATTGGTTAATTGTGCAACCTTTGAATCAGGATTCAATACGCAATAGCCCTCTGAAAGAATTTCGTCCCAATTCATAATATCACCATATTCCTTTATAGCCTGATGCTGCAGATCTATAATCCATTTCGGATCCTTACTATTTAATACAGTAGGTACAAAATAAAGATCGAATCCAGGGATAATTGAATCAATCGTGGAGACTTCTAGTATACAAGGAACTGAGTATCTTCGAATTCGAGCCAGCAAGTTGATGACATTATCTTCGGTGACACCATCACTTCCCCCAACTATAACTGCATCTGTTCCAGATTCACAAATCATCTCTAAGGTATCGTCTTCAATCTCTTTGTTAGGATCTAGTTTAAATACATGTTTCCACTCTTTAATGTCGTACATTTACTACTCCTCCATTTTCCTATCCATTCCTCCATTATATCAAATCGAAAAGGAAAACACCTTTATCCATCATGACTTTTATTCATTGAACTTACAATCATCAATCTGCTACCGGCACTTTGTTTGGCTTGATCCGAGAGTAGTCATATCTAACATATATGAAAAAATGTAAATATTTTATCCATAGCTTTTTCTTATGCGGTGTCTATTTGAAACGCAATTAGTTCTTACTTTACTTATGACGAACAAAAGGTTCAGGACACCCCGTTTAGCCTAAGGCAGAGCAAATGTTCATGCATGAAAAAAAGGGTGGCTTTCCTATTATTCATGCCAGGTGTTTTGACCAAGGAAAAAGTGATTTTTCTTTTTCCACGAGTAGGATGAAATGGCACAGATCGTCGCCATTTCATCTTGGCTGGATTGCTGGATACCCTATCACTAGCCATCCTCTTGCTGAAAACTTTTATTCTTTTATAATAATTAAAAAAAGAAGGCTGAATATCCGCCTTCTTAGATGATTTTACTATGTTGTTCCATCATCTCTAATTTAATTTGTTTGTCTAATTTGGTAACAGTGTAATCACTTAAAGTTAATATGGTATGTTCCTTTCTTTGTGTATATGTATTGAAATAAGGAGCTGTGACAGTGTGTAGCTTCCAATCTTTATAATGTGCCGTTAATATCTCCTCTGATTCTGTTATGGTAAAATGAACCCTCTTGATAATTGGGTAATGATCCCACATTACATGTTCAATTTTTCGGAACGAAAAAGGTAGTACCTCCCACTTTTTTACTTGAAGCTGTTCTTCAATGTATCTCTTCTCTTCTTCTGTTATATCAATGTTGAATACTCTATTAGTAAGAAAAATAGAGATTTCTGAAAGTTGACCTTCATCGAAAATAAAAAAGATCTCTTGATTATGGCTGACACTATTAGAAATGAATATTCCCCCATCCCCATCATATTCAACCACCTTATTAATCCTTACATATCGATTTGTCATGTTTTATATCCCCTAATGTTTATATAGTTTACCTATTAGTATGAAACGATTGATTCCATTTTAGACAAAACAATTTCATACAAGATTCGACTTACTAAAGGATTACAGCTTTTAATGGGATTTTTTAAAATAAAAAAGGTTAGCTCACGCTAACCTCTAGAATTGACAGTCCTATTTATTTTCTTTCTCGTATAAACGCTCTAATACCATCTCATAAGCATCATTTCCGTAGTTTAAGCATCGCTTCACACGGGAAATAGTTGCTGTGCTTGCACCTGTTTCGGCTTCAATTTTATGATAGGTGAAGCCTTCACGAAGCATCCTTGCTACCTCTAGTCGCTGAGCTAGGGACTGAATCTCGTTAACCGTACATAAATCGTCAAAAAAGCGATAGCACTCCTCTAAATCTCTCATTGCAAGAATGGCAGTAAATAACTGGTCCAGCTCTTTTCCACGCAGTTTATCTATTTGCATACCAATAGCTCCTTATATAAGTATTAGCCAATCTTAATTAGCTACTTGAAACGAAACCATGTCCTCCGACAGACTTGGAACTACGTTAATCCATGTTTTCCCGGGAACAAATCCTACCTCTTTTCCATCCAGGTAAGGAAGAATTCTACCGTTCGAGTTTTTCCACTCTACTTCCCTTACCTTTCCTTTTTGCAATAGTAATCCCTTGCCACCCGATGTTAAGTCTATGTCGCGTCTTCCTTTACTGTCTACCACCTTATGAGAGGTTTCCACAATAAAGATGTTATCTAGTAATACAGGTTCTCCTGACTCTAAATCCTCAGTACGCTCCTCACCACTGTATCGCTCATACTTCCCGGTGTCTCGATTATACATATACTCCACAATTGAAAAGCCGCTAGTGGAATATGCTATCATTACATTCTCTCCATTTTCCCCTGTAATACTTGCTGCCTCTTCAGAGCTTAAGAAAGAAAGTGGTTCAATCGTGTGAGTAGTTTTATACTTTTTCTGCTCAGCTCCCTTCCATACACTTTCATAGGTTATGTATGAATTATGTGGAGCTTTTCTAAAATCAGCTCTTTTAAAAAGAGTTCCATCATGAAACAATCCTTGTAAATAATCGACTTCATTACCTTGGAGCATCATTTGTGCTTCTGGACTCCATCCATGGCTGATATAAATTGAATCATACCCTTTGCTTAAGTTAATAAAATAATCACGAGCACTTCGAACGGGCCCTATGCTTTCAGGCTTATCACTTTGAAAAATAGCTAAAAATCTCGTAATATTTCCTTCCGCTAATACTTCATAGACGATATCTGCTTTTTGCAATCCAGTTTGGGGCCTTGCTTTTGGATCATTATTAATCATAACCGCTATGGTTCGCTGGTCAACCTCTTCATTTGTTCCAATTCCAGTTAACGGATAAACGTTTGCAAATTTAGGCTCTGCTTTATCTTTCTCATCTTTTTCGCTATTCTCTTCTGTTTGCTCATCTTCGAGTGGTTCTGCTACAACAGGAGCTGCCTCTTCCTTTCCACAACCTACTGAAATGGCTAGTAGAATTACTAGTAGGACAAAAAAGATGATTCGCTTCATTTTGACACAACCTTTACTTAATTTTCGTAGATGCTTGATGTTTAAGTTTTAGTCGTTTCTTGGATGTTCGCATCGATTCTCTATTATTTTAACGCATTATCGCAGGAAAAAGTACCATTTTCTTCATGACGTCATAGATCCCTACAGGTGTAACACGAATGTATGGAAGATGAGTAGAAGATAGGAATAATAGTGTATAAACTGGATCTAAAAATGGATAGCCTCGATCCTTCATAATTTGCTTATACTCCGTTTCTAGCTTCATTAAATCCTCTAAAGGTAGCGTTGACATTCTACCACTTAATGGAAGTGCAAGTTCAAATAGTATTTTGCCATTTTCTGCAATGACAATACCCCCACCTAGTTCCTTCATACGGTTAAATGCAAGCATCATATCAAGTTTACGTTTTCCAATTAATATAATGTCACCTGTGTTTGAATAGGAGCTTGCCAATCCATGAACCCTCTTTGCAAAGCCTTTTAACATCGTATTAATGCGCCATTTGCCCTTTTGATCAATCAGCATAAGAAAACTATCATCATGACTTTCTGATAATTCTTCAATTGACGTATCCACTGTGATTGAATAAGGCTTCATGATAACGGCATTCTCCATCTTCATCCCCATCGCCATCGAGAATTGCAGATCATCATAGGATAAATCCCAATCTAACGCTAATGGATCGAGGCCGCTTTGTTGCCATGAAAAAGAAGTTGATTCTTCCATGGATGCCCCATCTCTTTTTACCCACTGTCCTTTTGCCAAGACACTAATTGGGGTTGGGTTCTCTTTGGAAGATAAAATATTTATATTCGCTACCCTCCCCGTTGCAATATGCCCCATCTGTCCCTCAAGATGATAATGCTTAGCAATGTTATAAGATGCCATGTGGTAAGCATCAATAGGTGGGATTCCACTATCAATGGCCATTTTAATCATCATATCGGTAAATCCATGCTTATGAAATGAAGGGGTTGAGCCGTCTGTTGTCAGCAATAATGAGTCATAAGACTCTAGTGATAGCTCTTTCATTTCCTCAAGCAATTGAGGGAGGTCTGGTCGAATCGATGAATATCGTAAGGATACAGTATAACCTTGCATTAAGCGATTATAGATATCTTTTCCCGATAGTGATTCATGGTCACAATCAGCACCAAGTAATTTTAGTTTAACAAGAGTTTTTTCGGACGCTCCAGGAAAATGACCTTCAATTAATTTTTTACGATGCTTAGCTTCTTGTATCCAATGAAGCATCATATCATCACCTGCAAGTAGCTTTGGCCAACCTGTTAACTCTCCGCCTTGTATCACATCTTCACGTTCCAACCATGCCTTTATATTAGGCTGCGAAAATAATTGCTCTTCGTTAGTCATTTGAGACTGTGAATCAAACCTACACCACCAAAACATTGTTTGTGGAAGCTGTTGAAACTGATCCATTAAAGAAAACGCTTTCTTTTTTGGTAATTGTAAAAACAACACAAGGTTATCATTAATAAGTGCTGTAGTTCCGAACTGTGATGCATATTGGGCTAATGAGTGGGGATTATATAATTGAAATGGATGGGCATGTGGTTCTATATACCCTGGAACTACTACATTTTCGGTGCAGTCCACTAACTCTGTATGTAGCGATGAACTCGGTAGTTCGTCTCCTACATAGATAATTCGGTCTTCGTGTATCCATATGTTCGCACGTATCCACTTGCGAAGAATGGAGTGGAGAAAAGTAGCATTCTTTAGGACGACTGTTGGTGAACATTTTCCGTCTATAATATCAACATGTCTCCGTAATTGTAGGTTTCTCCAGCGATAACGTTGCTCTTGCATCCTATTCCCCCCATTCCTAGAAAAGCACTTCAAAGCTTTTCACTGTTTTTCTTATGTTCAATGTCGTCATTTGAATGTATACGTTCTGGCAAAAATCGTTAAGTAAAAGATCTTTTTTTCATCCTATCATAATTCGCAAGGTAACGCATTAAAGAATTATACAATAATGAGTAAAGTAGAGGTGCTTGTATGAAACAAAATATAGGAATGGTCAATAGCCTTATTCGGATTACGTGTGGATTCACCATGTTAGCCTTTGCTACTGCAAGATTGGCAAAACGTCCACATCGTGAAAGTTATTTAATTGTTGCTATGCTAGGTGCTATGAAGGTTGCTGAGGGGATGGTAAGGTTCTGTCCTATAACCTATTTATTTAACGAATATCAAACTGGTCAGACTCATGTAAATGGGGATCGTGGCCAAGAGCAAGAAGCGTTTATTAATCCTTCATAAATTCGTAAACGCAGTGATTATTCATACATCTGTGAAGGAACGTAATTTTTTTGCAAGAAAAATACCCCTTGCAGTCAGGCAAGGGGTTTCAGTTAAGGAGCTGATTCGAAATGTTTTGGGAATACTTGTTAGACATGTCTTTTCTATTAATTACGGTTATCGGAGGTATTATTGCTATTAGCTTTGTATACATTAAACGGAAGCGTGTGAAATAGCCTTATATCCAATATCCTTTCGATAAAAAACATACTCTGTTTTTAAATGCTTAAGCTCTTCATATACTTTTGTTTGTGCATCCTTTATTGATGTCCCTGAACCGGTCACGAGCAACACTCGACCACCATCAGTTACAATCTTCCCCTCTTGAAGAGCTGTTCCAGCATGGAACAATTGGGCACCTGTCATTTTCTCTAATCCTTCAATCACTTGACCCTTTTCATAAGAATCGGGATACCCTTTAGAGGCTACGACAACCCCTACAACTGATTCATCAGACCACTTGATTTCTGGCTGCTTTTTGTCTAGCACATCTAGCATAATTTGCACAAGATCACTAGAAAGTCGAGACAGAACCACTTGGGTCTCAGGGTCTCCAAAGCGGGCGTTAAACTCAATGACTTTTGGACCTTGTGCAGTTAGCATTAGTCCCGCATATAAAATACCTGTAAAAGAGCACCCATCTTCCATTAATCCTTTTGCGGTAGGAAGCAGAATCGTTTTTACAGATAGCTCCACAACATCTTCACTAATCTGTGGAACTGGTGAGTATGCCCCCATACCACCTGTATTCGGTCCTTGATCTCCATCAAAAGCCCGCTTATGGTCTTGTGCAATCACCATCGGATAAACTTCCTCACCACTTACAAAGGCCATTAAAGAAAACTCTTCACCTTCTAAGTATTCCTCGATTACGACTTGTCTGCTAGCTTTTCCAAACTTCTCACCTAGCATCATCGTTTCAATTGTAGAAAGAGCTTCCTCTAATGTCATAGCTACAACTACCCCTTTGCCAGCAGCCAAACCATCCGCTTTAATCACAATTGGAGCGCCCTTTTTTTCTATATATGCTTTTGCCTCTTCAAACTCCGTAAATGTTTCGTACTCGGCAGTTGGAATGTTATATCTTTTCATTAAATCCTTTGCAAAGCCCTTGCTACCTTCAATCGCTGCCGCATTTTGTTTAGGACCAAATACTTTTAAGCCTTCTTCTTGAAAACGGTCAACAATCCCTTTTACTAGCGGTGCTTCTGGGCCAATAATCGTTAAACCAATATGATTTTCTTGTGCAAAAGTAAGAAGTTCCTCATGATTGTTTTCATCAATTGCGACACAAGTAGCTACATCATTCATTCCCACATTGCCTGGTGCTACGAATACAGTTTCTACTAGAGGGCTTTGTGAAGCCTTCCATGCAATCGCGTGTTCTCTGCCACCGCGTCCTACAATTAATACATTCATCTATAGCTCCTCCTTAATGTTTGAAGTGGCGAACGCCTGTAAATACCATCGTAATTCCGTATTCATCAGCCTTCTTAATGGAGTCTTCATCTCGAATCGATCCACCTGGTTGAATAATCGCCGTTACTCCTGCTTTTGCTGCCGCTTCGACTGTATCATCCATTGGGAAAAATGCATCTGAACCTAGGGCGGCTCCATGAGCATTGTCTCCTGCTTGGTTAATCGCAATGTTTGCTGCTCCTACACGGTTCATTTGACCAGCACCGATACCGATCGTCATATCATCCTTCGCAAGCACAATTGCATTGGACTTTACATGCTTCACTACTTTCCAAGCTAGCTTTAAATCTGCCCATTCTTGTTCAGTTGGTTCCCTTTTTGTTACCACCTTAATGGCTGCATCTTCAAATGTATAGTGGTCACTCTCTTGAACAAGCACACCACCACTTACCGTTGATAAGCGGTTTTCAATACCTTTGTTCCCTTGAATATCTACTTCAAGTAAACGTAAGTTCTTTTTCGAGGTTAAAATTTCAAGTGCTTCCTTTGAGAAGTTTGGTGCAATGATAATTTCTAAAAAAATCTCTTTCAGTTTTATTGCAGTATCTGCATCAATTTCGCGATTAGCTGCGACGATTCCACCGAAAATAGAAACAGGATCTGCTTCATAAGCCTTTTCAAAAGCAATATGAATCGTTTCACCCACACCTACTCCACAAGGGTTCATATGCTTCACTGCGACAACAGCAGGAGCTTCAAATTCTTTCACTATTGATAATGCGGCATCAGCGTCATTAATATTGTTATAAGATAACTCTTTTCCATGCAGCTGAACGGCTGAGGAAATGGAACCACCAACTGGGATCGACTTTTGATAGAAAGCCGCCTTTTGATGAGGGTTTTCACCATATCGAAGATCCTGCTTCTTTTCAAAAGTTACTGTCAACGACTCTGGATGCTCTTCTCCGACTTGATTTGTTAAGTACTCTGCAATTAGTGCATCATATGCTGCAGTATGACGGAACACTTTGGCCGCTAAACGTTGCTTCGTTTCAAATGAAACCGCTTTGCTTTCGGCTATCTCACCTAAAACCACGTCATAATCAGCAGGGTCTACAACCACTGTCACAAATTTATGATTTTTCGCAGCAGAACGAAGCATTGATGGGCCACCAATATCAATATTTTCTATCGCATCTGCATACGTAACATCCTGCTTTTGAATCGTTTCTTTAAATGGATATAAGTTCACAACTACTAGGTCAATATTTTTGATTCCATGCTCTTCCATCGTCTTCACGTGATCTTCGTTATCACGAACCCCTAGAAGACCACCATGAATCATTGGATGAAGTGTTTTCACCCTGCCATCTAGCATCTCTGGGAAGTCTGTCACCTCAGAGATTCCTATAACCTTGATCCCGTTTTCTTCTAATAGTTTGCTTGTTCCACCAGTAGAGATAATTTCTACTCCAAGTGCTGCTAGCCCTTTTACGAAAGGGAGTAATCCTTCCTTATCCGAAACACTTACTAATGCTCGTTTTATCGTCATTATTTCGCCCCTCCAGTTAAGATTGCCTCTATCGTTTTTGGATACAGATCATGTTCAACCTTTTGAATGTTTGCCTGTAAGCTTTCATACGTATCGTGTTCCTCAATTCGTACTGCTTCTTGAGCAATAATTGGACCAGTATCCATTCCTTCATCAACAAAGTGAACCGTTACTCCCGTAATTTTTACCTTCGCTTCAAAAGCCTGACCTATCGCATCTAATCCTGGGAAAGCAGGTAATAGAGAAGGGTGGATATTCACAATCCTTCCATCATAGGCGTGCAACAGAGTTTCCCCTACTAACCGCATATAACCGGCAAGGACCAGCCAGTCAATTTCATAGTTTTTTAGCTCCGTTAAAATGGCTTCTTCGTAATGTTTTTTGGAGCTAAACGATTTAGCCGTAAAAACATACGTAGGAACTCCAGCTTGATTCGCTCTTTCTATTACCTTAGCTTGTTCCTGATCACAAACGAGTAAAGATACTTCAGCCTGTAAGCTTCCAGCTTTTACTGAATCAACAATAGCTTGAAAGTTACTGCCTGACCCAGAAGCAAAAATCGCTATACGCTTCATCTTAAAGCTCCTCCACCAAATGTTACTCCAGAACCTTCCTTTACACGTCCAATAATAAACGCTTTTTCACCTTGTGCTTCTAATTCTTGAATGACTGGGATTAAATCTGCTTCACTCACCGCAACGACCATGCCAATACCCATGTTAAAGATATTAAACATTTCTTTTTGCTCGAGGTTACCTTCTCGTTGTAAGACATTAAAAATTGGAGGGATTGGCCATGATCCGTTGTCAATTTCAGCACTGCAATTTTCTGGAAGCATTCTTGGGATATTTTCAATAAACCCTCCACCTGTAATATGTGCCATTCCTTTAATATCAAAGTTTTTCATGACTTGTAATAACGGCTTTACGTATATTTTTGTTGGAGTTAGTAATTCTTCCCCTAGCGTTCCTTCAAGACCTTCGACTTTATCTGTTAACGAAAAGCCCGCCTGCTCTAAAAGGATTTTCCGAACTAATGAGAAGCCATTACTGTGAAGTCCACTTGAAGTTAAACCAATTAAGCAATCACCTGGCTGTACCTTTTGACCTGTTACAATTTTTGATTTCTCAACAGCGCCAACAGAAAAACCGGCTAAATCATATTCCTGTTCATCGTACATACCTGGCATCTCCGCTGTCTCTCCACCTACGAGAGCACACCCCGCTTGTTCACAGCCATCAGAAATCCCTTTCACAATTGCTTCGATTTTTTCCGGAATTGCTTTCCCGCATGCTATATAATCTAAAAAGAATAAAGGCTCTGCTCCTTGAACCACAATATCATTTACACACATGGCAACAGCATCTATTCCGATCGTATCGTGCTTATCCATCATAAACGCTAGCATAAGCTTTGTCCCCACACCATCAGTACCTGATACAAGTACAGGCTCTTTTAGGTTTAATGAGGAAAGGTCAAACATTCCACCAAACCCACCAATACTTCCCATTACACCACTTCGCATCGTACGTTGAACATGTTTTTTCATTCTTGAAACAGCTTCATAGCCAGCTTCAATGTCCACTCCAGCTTCCTTATATGAATTCGCCACCATAAATCCCCCTTTTAGCCTTTTAAAGCAATGGGGGACAAGCCTCCATTGCTTTAATTGTTGAAGCACAAATTGATTTCACCTAACTACTTAGAGTTTAACTCAACACTTTTCGTGTGGGTGTACGGTATCTGGATAAATTTCAGTTGGATATTTTCCTGTAAAGCATGCCATACATTGTCCACGGTATTCATCCTCGTCTGGGCGTCCAATTGCCTTCAATAATCCTTCATTACTTAAAAAAGATAAAGAATCTGCACCAATTAACTTTCTTATTTCCTCTACAGAATGAGATGACGCAATGAGCTCTTCCTTCGTTGACGTATCAATTCCATAGAAGCATGGATTTTTAATCGGCGGTGAGCTTATTCGAACGTGGACCTCTTTCGCCCCAGCCTCGCGAAGCATATTCACAATACGGCGACTTGTCGTTCCGCGAACTATTGAATCATCCACCATAACGACCCGCTTTCCTTCTACAATTCCACGAACTGGTGAAAGCTTCATCTTTACTCCTTGCTCCCGTAAGCTCTGTGAAGGCTGAATAAACGTTCTACCGACATAACGGTTTTTAATGAGCCCAAGCTCATATGGAATACCCATCGCTTCAGCATAGCCAATGGCAGCAGATATACTAGAATCAGGTACCCCTGTTACAACATCAGCTTCAGCAGGAGCTTCTAATGCTAGCCATTTTCCTAAGCTTTTACGAGCACTATGAACATTAATGCGGTCAACATTACTATCTGGTCTTGCAAAATATATATACTCCATACTACAGATCGCACGGTGTTGAAAGCCTGAAAACCGTTCAGATATAATCCCTTCATCTGATATGATAATGAGTTCGCCAGGTTCCACTTCACGCTCAAATGTTGCACCAACTACGTCAAAAGCACATGTCTCAGAAGCCACAACGTAAGAATCTCCAAGTCGACCTAATGAAAGTGGTCTCATGCCAAGTGGATCAAGGGCAATCATCATTTGATCTTCAGTCATGATTAAGAATGCATACGCACCCTTTAACATCGTTAAGGCATTTTTCACGCGATCCTTTAAAGGTAAGTTGCCACCACGCTTAATAAGGTGAGCTAACACCTCTGTATCCGAAGTTGTTTGAAAAATACTTCCTTGTCCTTCGAGTTGATGCTTTAAAGCGTTCGCGTTCACCAGATTTCCGTTATGCGCGAGTGCCAGTCCACCTGTTTGCGAGTGGAACAGAAGCGGCTGAACATTCTCATACCCGCCTCCACCTGCTGTTGCATAGCGAACATGACCAATGGCTGCTTTTCCGTATAGCTCCTGAATTTGGTCTTGTTTAAATACTTCTGTAACAAGTCCTAATCCCTTCACACTTTTTAAATGCTCCCCATCTGTTACAACGATTCCAGCACCTTCTTGTCCTCGGTGCTGAAGGCTGTGAAGACCGTAATAAGTGACCTGGGCAGCGTCTTTATGGCCCCAGACACCAAAAATACCGCATTCTTCATTTAAGCCTTTGATTTCAGCAAGCATGGGATAGCTCCTTTCCAAGCATTACGTAATGAATCAACTGAAGTATCAACTACCCTATTGTCTTCGATGCGAATCACAAGGTTAGACTCATTTGTTACATTACCAACTAATGTAGCATCCACAAGCTCTTCAAAACGCTCTTTGTTTGCTGGAGAAACTGTTACAACAAAACGAGATTGTGTTTCACTGAATAGAGCCACCGCCGGCATACCTTCTAGCTGAACATCTGCTCCTAAATTTGTACTAAATAATGATTCTGCAAGGGCAACACCAAGTCCACCTTCAGATACGTCATGAGCAGATTGAACAAGACCTGCGCGAATCGCACCTAAAATCTGAGACTGGCGAGTTGCTTCCTTTTCAAGGTCTAACTCAGGTGCTTTTCCAAAAATACGTCCATATGTTAGCTTTTGAAGCTCACTACCACCAAACTCTTCCTTCGTTTCACCGATCACATAAATTAAATCTCCCGCCTTTTTAAAGCTTTGCGTTGTAATGTGATCAATATCTTGAATTAATCCAACCATTCCAACTGTAGGCGTCGGGTAAATCGCTGTACCATTTGTTTCATTATATAGTGACACGTTACCAGAGATAACTGGTGAATTAAGTGCTGTACATGCTGCACTCATACCATCAACAGCCTTTTCAAGCTGCCAGAAAATCTCTGGTTTTTCAGGATTACCGAAGTTTAAGCAATCTGTAATCGCAATTGGCTCAGCTCCGGAACACACGACGTTACGCGCAGCTTCCGCAACAGCAATTTTCCCGCCCGTTTCAGGGTCCAAGTAAATGTAACGTGAATTACAATCAGTTGTCATCGCAAGTGCCTTACGAGTACCACGGATACGCACAACTGCTGCATCAGAGCCTGGTGAGACTACTGTATTTGTTCGAACCATATAGTCATATTGATTATAAACCCACTCTTTACTTGCAATCGTAGGTTGAGATAATAACTGAACTAATGTTTCTTCCACATTATCTATTTCAGGAATATCATTCTCCATCGATTGGAACTCACGGAAGTAAGCTGGCTCAGCTGATGGCTTATGGTACACTGGTGCATCCTCAGCTAGAGCATCAACTGGAACGTTTGCAACAACTTCCCCTTTATGCACTAAACGGAGGTTCTTGTCATCTGTTACGACACCCACCGCTACTGCCTCTAAGCCATACTTCGTTACGATATCTTGAATTTCTTGTTCTCTTCCTTTTTCAACAACGATTAACATACGCTCTTGAGATTCAGAAAGCATCATTTCATAAGCTGTCATCCCTGATTCACGTTGAGGAACTAGGTCTAGGTTCATTTCGATACCAGATCCTGCTTTACTTGCCATCTCAGCTGAAGATGATGTTAATCCAGCAGCACCCATATCTTGAATACCAACTAGTGCATCACATTTCACAAGCTCTAGACATGCTTCAAGTAAAAGCTTCTCCATAAATGGATCACCAACTTGAACAGCTGGACGCTTTGCTTCTGACTCTTCTGAAAGCTCTTCAGAAGCAAACGTTGCACCGTGAATACCATCACGACCGGTTTTTGCCCCGACATACATGACCGTGTTCCCAACACCAGAAGCAACACCCTTTTTAATATCCTTATGATCAATTAATCCAACACACATAGCATTTACAAGTGGATTTCCATCATAGGATGGGTCAAATTGAATTTCTCCCCCAACTGTAGGGATCCCTACACAGTTACCGTATCCAGCGATACCCGCTACCACATTTTCAAACAAATATTTCATTCGGGGAGACGTTAGCTCTCCAAAACGTAAGGAATTTAATAGTGCAACCGGACGAGCACCCATGGAGAATACATCACGGATTATTCCGCCCACACCTGTTGCTGCTCCTTGGTATGGTTCAATCGCTGATGGGTGGTTATGACTTTCCATTTTGAACACAACGGCTTGTTCATCTCCAATATCTACAATCCCAGCTCCCTCTCCCGGTCCTTGAAGAACGCGCTCACCCTTTGTCGGGAACTTACGAAGAACAGGCTTTGAGTTCTTGTATGAGCAGTGCTCAGACCACATAACAGAGAATAAGCCCAGCTCTGTATAGTTTGGTAAGCGGCCCAAAATCTTTTCAACAAGTAGGAACTCATCGTCATTTAATCCCATTTCTTTGTAGATTTTCTGATCTTTAATCTGTACTGATGTTGGCTCAAGCATTAACGACATGAGTTTCCCTCCAATGCTTTAATATTGATTGAAATAATTTTAGTCCGTCTGCACTCCCAAGTAGTGCATCCACCGCGCGCTCAGGGTGAGGCATCATACCTAATACATTTCCATTTTCGTTTGTAATACCCGCAATATTGTCTAAGCTTCCGTTTATATCATTCGAATAGCGGAAAGCGATTTGATTGTTTTCTAGTAATCTAGCAAGTGTCATTTCGTCACAATAGTAGTTCCCTTCACCATGAGCAACAGGAATCGTAATTGTTTGCCCTGCTTCATAACCTGAAGTAAACATCGATGAATTGTTTTCTACCACTAATGGAACTTGTTCACAAATAAATTTTAAGTTCTTATTCCGACGAAGAGCACCAGGTAACAAGCCTGCTTCTAATAGTATTTGGAATCCGTTACAAACGCCAAGTACTGGCTTTCCTTCTTCCGCCGCCTTGATAACAGCTGGCATTACCTTTGAGAAACGAGCAATGGCACCACAGCGTAAGTAATCGCCATAAGAAAATCCACCAGGTAAAAGAATTCCATCGTACTTGTCTAAGCTTTCAGTATCATGCCAAACATACTCCACTTCTTGACCTAGCTCATCCTTGATTGCATGGAACATATCCACATCACAGTTTGATCCTGGGAAGACAATTACTGCAAATTTCACTGGGAGACAACCTCCTCAACCTCGTACGTATAGTCTTCGATAACAGTATTCGCTAATAATTTTTCACACATTTCTTTAATTAGTTCGTCTACTGAGCGCTCGCTCTTTTCAATCGTTAACTCTAGGAATTTACCAATACGAACATCTTGAACCTCTTTATAAGATAATGAGTGCAAGGAACCTTTTACAGCTGTTCCTTGTGGATCTAAAACGCTCTCTCTTAATGTAACGAATACCTTTACTTTATACATGCTGTGCTCCCCCTAAACGCTTTAATATTTGCTCATAAGCATCTGTTAAATTCCCTAAATCTCTTCTAAAAACATCTTTATCTAGCTTTTCATTTGTATCCTTGTCCCAGAGTCTGCAAGTATCAGGTGAAATTTCATCGGCAAGTAACACTGTACCTTCACTTGTTAACCCAAACTCAAGCTTGAAATCTATTAATCTAACATGTTTATCATCAAAATAAGGTAGTAGCACCTCATTGATACCAATTGCTTTTTCTTTCAGTTCTTTTACTTGCTCATCTGTTGCAAGCTCTAACAAACGGATATGATCTTCGTTAATAATCGGATCTCCAAGGTCATCATTTTTGTAATATAGCTCGACGATTGGAAAGGGAAGCTCAACCCCCTCCTCAATCCCCAATCGCTTCGATAAAGAGCCGGCTGCTATGTTTCGCACGACTACTTCTAAAGGAATAATGCTTACCCTTTTTACCAGCTGTTCTGTGTCTGAAAGCTTCTCTACTAAGTGAGTAGTAATTCCCTGCTTCTGAAGCATGTCAAATAATAGACACGTAATCGTATTATTTAAACGCCCTTTCCCTGTAATGGTGGCTTTCTTTTCTCCATTAAAGGCTGTCGCACTATCTTTATATTCTACCCAAACAATCTCAGGATCGTTTGTTGCATAAATCTTTTTTGCTTTCCCTTCATATAGCAAGCCAAGCTTCTCCACGTTAGCTCCCCCTTATAGTGGATGTTCAAAAAGTCCGGGAAAAATAGCTGCCCTCATTTCTTCGTTGGCTTACCTCTTTGCTCCTCATGTATAAGACCAATACACTCCGGCGCTCAGCTTTTGCCACCTCGAACTTCTCGGCTATTTTTGTCCTCTTATTTGAACACTCTCTTATAGTCCTAAGCGTTCAAAAATTGCATCTACTTGTGATAGGTGATAGCTGTAATCAAAGCAATCATCAATTTCAGCTTGTGTTAATTTAGACGTTATTTTGTCTTCAGCCATCACAATTTCTTTGAACGATGTTTGCTTTTCCCATGCTTCCATCGCTTTCGGTTGAACCGTATCATACGCTTCTTCACGAGACATTCCTTTATCAATTAACGCTAACAGCACACGCTGCGAGTAAATTAGCCCAAATGTACGGTCCATGTTACGCTTCATGTTTTCTGGGAAAACGCTCAAGTTTTTCACAATGTTCGTAAATCGGTTTAGCATATAGTTTAATGCAATTGTTGCATCTGGAAGGATGATGCGCTCTGCAGAAGAGTGAGAAATATCACGTTCATGCCATAAAGCAACATTTTCATAAGCAGTCATCATGTAACCACGCAATACGCGAGCCATACCTGTCATATTTTCAGACCCAATTGGGTTACGCTTATGAGGCATTGCTGATGATCCTTTTTGACCTTTTGCAAAAAATTCTTCTACTTCTCGTGTTTCGCTCTTTTGAAGTCCGCGAACCTCAGTTGCAAATTTCTCAATGGATGTACCGATTAAAGCCAAAGTTGACATATAATGAGCGTGACGGTCACGCTGTAGTGTTTGTGTAGAGATTGGTGCAGGCTGAATCCCAAGCTTTTCACACACATATTTTTCAACAAATGGATCGATGTTCGCATATGTTCCAACTGCACCAGAGATTTTTCCGAACTCAATGCCCTTTGCCGCCGCTTCAAAGCGCTCCACATTACGCTTCATCTCTTCATACCAAAGAGCAAGCTTCAGTCCAAATGTTGTTGGCTCAGCGTGAACACCGTGTGTTCTCCCCATCATAACGGTATATTTGTGTTCTGCAGCTTTATTCTTTAACACCTCCACAAACGCTTGAAGGTCTTTTCGTAAAATATCGTTTGCTTGCTTTAAAAGATAGGACAGTGCTGTATCTACAACATCTGTAGAAGTTAAACCGTAATGTACCCATTTCTTCTCTTCACCAAGCGTTTCAGAAACTGCTCTCGTAAATGCGACTACATCATGTCGAGTTTCCTCTTCGATTTCTAAAATACGATTAATGTTAAATGAAGCATTTTGACGAATTAATGCAACATCTTCTTTTGGAATTTCTCCTAGCTCTGCCCAGGCTTCACTTGCAAGAATTTCTACTTCAAGCCATGCATTGTATCTATTTTCCTCGGTCCAAATTGCACCCATTTCCGGTCTTGTGTAACGTTCAATCATCTTTTAACCCCCGCTTTTTCCATCCATATTGGTGATACTTCTATCGTTTGTATTAGCTTCTCCACGTCTTTACCTAAAAACGTAATATGTCCCATTTTCCGCTTTTGCTTTGCTTCTTTTTTACCGTATAGATGTAATTTACTATTTTCTAGTATTTGTATGTGCTGTAGCGCTAAGTCCACATGTTCTCCTAACAAATTCACCATGACAGCAGGAGTGACTAGCTCTGTACTTCCTAATGGAAGGTTACAGACTGCCCTTATATGCTGTTCAAATTGACTTGTTATACATGCTTCAATGGAATAGTGACCAGAATTATGTGGCCTAGGAGCTAACTCATTCACATAAATATCTTCATTTACGTAAAACATTTCAACTGCCAATGTCCCAACAAGTCCAAGACCATCTGCAATCGTTCTTGCTACCTTCTCTGCCTTTTCTATCACTTGCTCGCTCATTCTAGCTGGTACAATCGTTTGATGTAAAATGTTATTCACATGTATATTTTCAGCAATAGGGAAGGTCTTTACTTCCCCTCTCGGACTTCTTGTTATAATCACAGAAATTTCCTTTTCAAAAGGGACCCATCCCTCTACGATACATTTTGAGCTTATGAGTAAATCATACGCTGAAGGAATGTCTGATATTTTCTTCACTACCACTTGGCCTTTACCATCATATCCACCCCGGCATGTTTTCACGACACAAGGTAATCCAATTTGATAAATGGCATCTTCCAGCTCATGCTCCGTGTTTACAATTTTAAAAGGTGCAACCGGCACTCCTAAATGGACAATCGCATTTTTTTCAGTCTCACGGTCCTGTGTAATTCGTAACATTTCTGTTCCTTGTGGCAAATACGTATTCTCATGTAACCACGTTAATGCGTCATGATCGATATTCTCAAACTCGTACGTAATCACATCACTGACCATTGCTAATTCCTTTATTGCCTTTAAGTCATGGTATTGTGCTGTAATTTCTATATCCGCAATTTGGCCGCATGGGCTATCTGGTGTAGGATCTAATACGGCAATTTTGTAGCCCATTTCTCTAGCAGAGAGTGCCATCATTCTACCTAGCTGCCCACCACCAATGATCCCAATTGTGCTTCCTGGATGGATTGTCTTATACAAGCTGATCACTCATTTCTAACGCTATCTGCTTCATCTTGACTCGTCTCCGTTCAAGCTTCTCTTTTATACTTGGTTCACTAATGCTTAAAATTTGTCCGGCAAGTAAGCCTGCATTTGTTGCCCCAGCTTTTCCAATGGCAACAGTAGCAACAGGTACTCCACCTGGCATTTGGACAATGGACAATAGTGAATCCATTCCATTTAGTGCTTTTGATTGAACAGGAACACCTATGACTGGTAAGGTTGTTTTCGCTGCTACCATACCTGGTAAATGGGCAGCTCCACCTGCACCTGCAATAATTACTTTTATTCCTCTATCTCTTGCAGCTTCTGCATATTCAAACATATAATCTGGTGTTCTGTGTGCAGAAACCACCTTTTTTTCAAATGGAATATGCAATTCCTCTAAAATTTCACAAGCGTGGCTCATCGTTTCCCAATCCGAAGAGCTTCCCATAATAACCCCAACCACTGGTTTCATCCCTATATGTCCCCCTTCTAAAAAAAAATGCCCAAAATAGATTCGTTCCCTATAAAGAGAAAGTAATCTACTTGGGCACTTGACACTCTTGTTATAATAAACAAAAGTCCCCTATCACTTTCCCTCATAGTCCAATCATTCACGGTGATTGGGTAGAAACTTATGGGCCATATTCCCAAGATTATACGAGGCAAACGTTATCGCACATATTTTTTATTCTACCTTCATAATATCAGTAGTTTTGCAAACTTGCAACCTTAAATTCGAACGTTCATAAGTTTTCCATATTTAATGTTCGGATTTTGCTAACTTTCCTTCAAAGACAATTCGCCGACCACACGGTTCTACATCCTTTACACCATCTATCTCCACTTCTTGAAATATAGGTTCCTCCATTCTACGAAATGGGGAATAGCCTTCTAATTTCATTCTTTCAAGACATTGATCGATCGTTTCATTTTCTTCCACGAAAAATTTCTTCTTTACCTGTTTACTCATTTTTTTGTAATTTTCCTCTCTTTACATTTTTCACCCAGAACCCTCCATAAATTGCCTTTGGTTCATAGGAAATAATAAATGCCCCAGGATCGATTTCCTTAATTTGAGTATATAACGGAAGCTCATATTTTCTCGGTGTTAAAATTTGAAGTGACATCCGGTCTCCTTCTAATCCATGGGCTTCCCACGTTGTAACACCATATCCTTTTTCACGCAATCGTTTCGGTAATTCCAAATCATAATCTTTTGTAATGACATTAACTGTAATATATCCAAGAGCCAGTTTTTCTTCTATTTTCATACCAACGATGACACCTATTCCATAGCCAACTGCATAAGCAACTAGGTTTTGAATTTCATTCAGATTATCCAGCACTAAACCAAGTCCAATTACATATATCACCACTTCAATCGTGCTAATCAAGGCCGCTAAATACCTGTGTCCTTTTAACGTTAAGATCATCCGGATGGTAAAGAATGATACATATACAATATTGATAAGTAAAATAATGACAATCATTACGATACTATTTTCGATTACCACTCCACTGCCTCCTTTGTTCATAGTATTTCCTTTAAGGTAAAAGTATATTGTAACAAACATTCATAACGTTTCATATTTTATTTAGGCACACTCCCTGGACTTTTTCATACAATGAATCAGGATAAAATCAGTGGGCTATCTGTATTGAGCTTGTATTCTAGCCAAGCTGAGGGTATATATGGAGGTGTATCCAATGAATCATCCTTTTTTTAAAGATTTTTCCAACATGAAAGGGCAGTTTCAAAGCTTCTTTGGTGAAAACTTTTGGAAAAACTTCGAGGGCATTCTTCAAAACCAGGTTACACAATACAACATCTATCAAGGTAACAATGAACTGTTAGTCGTCTTCAATATTCCTGGACTGAATAAACTTGAAGATGTTCATGTCTTCGTCAATCAAAATATCCTCGAGGTAGACGGAAATATCAACCTACAATTTAAAGACTTTAAAATGATTGAAGAAGGCATCTTCCAAGGCAGGTTCAAGAAGGAAATCGAACTTCCCTACTCTGTTAAAAGTGACCGAGTGGATGCCTTCTATCAACACGGACTTCTCATTATTCATTTACATCGTCAAATCCCGGATGAAACCAAAAAAAATAAAGTATCCATAAGGCAATCTGAGGATGAATAAACGTTTAATGATGAGATAACTAAAAACATAGTGAAACCTAAACAGCCAGCTAGTCTTACTAGCTGGTTTTATTTATTATCTATTAAGAGTAAAACTAAGCCACATCCAAATTTTTCAAGTACTTATTTGAATGCTCGTAACCTTTTTTAGATTCATGTCGTCTTACTTAAAAAGGAGGGATTCGATGCGTTTATATAAAATCCTACTAATTGGCGGTTTCGTACTTTCAACTATTTTATTCGTTCAGCCTATCACTTCATATGCCTGCTCCTGTGTACAACCTCCACCTGTTACTAAAGAGGTAGAGCGTTCATCAGCAGTTTTTTCAGGGAAAATGATTGAAAGAAAAGATTCCATTAAGGAACATACATCTTCCGGAGATCCAGTAGAGATTACTTTCGAAATATATAAAACATGGAAAGGTATAACTGAAACGAAAGTTACATTTTATACAGCTAGAAGCTCCGCAAGCTGCGGCTACCCATTCGAGGCAAATCAGGAATATCTTGTTTATGCTACGGAAGATAATCAAGGAAAACTAAGTGTTAACTTATGTTCCTTAACAAAAGAATTGTCACTAGCCAGTGATGACCTTGCTATATTAGGAGAAGGTAAAGACCCTACTACAGAGGAAGATTTCGGAGAGGGTAAAGACCCTACTATAGAAGAAGATTTCGGAAACAGTGACAACGATAGTGCCGATAGTCAGCCATTAACTAGCTGGAGTGATGTCCCAGTACTATGGTTTGGCCTAGCTGTGATTGGGTTCATCGGAGTATGTAGTTATTTACTCGGGAAATTTAGAGCGAGGCAGTAATACGTGATCCGCAGATTTTGGATTTAAGTGATGCTAGCAGAAACCGATTGAGAGTAGGTGTTCCAGTGCTCTCGTTTTTGGTTTATGTTTTACTGCTTTTTTGTTCATTCGTATTTTCTATATTTTTTTCTAATTCTTATATTCTAGTTGTTTGCTAAAATTGCATTATGATTCATTGCTTATTGATACTCATTTTCTCTTTTACTTACCTCTGCTTCGATTTTACTTACCTCGTTTGGTGTTTTACTTAACTCGTTTCTCTTTTACTTACCCCGTTTGGTGTTTTACTTTCCTCGTATCTTTTTTTTACTTACCCCCTTTTGGCGTTTTACTTAACTCGTTTCTCTTTTACTTACCCCGTTTGGTGTTTTACTTTCCTCGTTTCTCTTTTTACTTACCCCGTTTGGCGTTTTACTTTCCTCGTTTCTCTTTTTACTTACCCCATTTGGTGTTTTACTTTCCTCGCTTCTCTTTTACTTACCCCGTTTGGCGTTTTACTTAACTCGTTTCTCTTTTACTTACCCCATTTGGTGTTTTACTTAACTCGTTTCCCTTTTTACTTACCCCGTTTGGCATTTTACTTTCCTCGCTTCTCTTTTACTTACCCCGTTTGGCGTTTTACTTAACTCGTTTCTCTTTTTACTTACCCCGTTTGGTGTTTTACTTTCCTCGTTTCTCTTTTTACTTACCCCGTTTGGCATTTTACTTTCCTCGCTTCTCTTTTACTTACCCCGTTTGGTGTTTTACTTAACTCGTTTCTCTTTTTACTTACCCCGTTTGGTGTTTTACTTTCCTCTGTCTTTTCTTGTCTCATCCTTTAGAGCAACTACATTTAATACTTAGTCAAACAAAAAAAGAGCAGCCTCATCAGCTGCACTTCATCTTGCATGGCGACGTCCTACTCTCACAGGACTTCCACAGGATGTGGTGACTTCTGCGTTGTGCACAGGACGTGCACGCCTTTAGCAGAAGCTCCTTTTTTTACTACCA
>NZ_JBHUEM010000024.1:167045-167456 GCF_042680805.1 Bacillus salitolerans
AGGCGAATCTCTTCGTCAGTTTCATTCGTTCAGATCCTCACGTACGGTCGTACGTTCCGGTCTTCTCTCATTTCACTTCCTCGACCTTCTTGCTCCTTTCCGCCCTCACAGTTTCAATTTTACTTAGACGGATTCCTCCGCTTACTAGCTCTTACGAGCTTTCCTCAAACAAAAAAAGAGCAGCCTCATCAGCTGCTCTTTCTCTTCTTGCATGTCGACGTCCTACTCTCACAGGACTTCCACAGGATGTGGTGACTTCTGCGTTGTGCACAGGACGTGCACGCCTTTAGCAGAAGCTCCTTTTTTTACTACCATCGGCGCTCGAGCTTTACTTCCGTGTTCGGGTTCGGACAAAAATGAGCGGCGAATCTCTTCGTCAGTTTCATTCGTTCAGATCCTCACGTACGGTCG
>NZ_JBHUEM010000024.1:167466-167602 GCF_042680805.1 Bacillus salitolerans
GGCTTTCCTCAAACAATAAAAGAGCAGCCTCATCAGCTGCTCTTTCTCTTCTTGCATGGCGATGTCCTACTCTCACAGGGGCAATGCCCCAACTACCATCGGCGCTGAAGAGCTTAACTTCCGTGTTCGGAATGGG
>NZ_JBHUEM010000025.1:0-992 GCF_042680805.1 Bacillus salitolerans
TTGCGATTGATTGGTTTGTGAAAACTACACTAGATAATAGAATGACAGCCATCATTGCAACTAACATCATGGGCTTACGATTTTTTTTATGCTTTTTAATTGTGCCACCGTTATTCATAGTATGACGTAATGCTTCTTCCAATCTATGGGTGGGAACTTGTATCTGATTATAGGTATCTTTTATCTCCTTGCTTAAATATTTGCTCATAATCACCCTCCTTACAACATAATTTTCTCTTTAGTTTTAACAATGCCCTATGTACTCGAGCTTTCACTGTGCCTTCTGGAATATTAAGTATCTCAGCGATTTCTCTATTTGTATAATCCATATAAAATCGCAAGTTGATTACCGTCCTGTCTTTAATACTTAAACTCTTAATTGCCATAGAAAGGTCCATTTTCTCTTCTACTCCGTATAATGGAATCAAGATTTTTCCCGTCCAATCACTAAAAACAAAACTCTTTTTCTTATTTTTCAAGAAACTTATAGCAGTATTAATTAATATTCTTGTAATCCACGTTGAGAAATAAGCAGGTTCTTTTAAGCTACCAATTGATGAATAGGCCTTAAAAAACGTTTCCTGAACAATTTCAACTGCATCATCCTCGTTATAGACATAGGAGTAGGCAACCTTATATAGCTTTTCCTGTTCCTGTCTCATTAATTGTTGAAATGCATCATGGTTACCATTCTTAGCTAACATTACGACCTCATTATCTCTTTCTTTCATTCATTATTCACCCTCCTTTCAATCATTAGATAAACCTGATATTAAAATCGTTGCATTTATTTTTAAAAGCCTTAGGTAGTTTAAGAAAAGCCAAACTTAGAAATCTAAAAAGTTAAATATTTATTATGCTACATTAAAAAATGTGACTTACCTCTTGACCTAAACTTATCGTTTGCTTAATTACTTCAATAAAAATAAGCGATAATCCTTCTTGGATTATCGCTCCCGTTAATGGAAGAAGCCGTTGCTTAAATTTTCATC
>NZ_JBHUEM010000026.1:0-16560 GCF_042680805.1 Bacillus salitolerans
AGAGTAAAATAGTGGGGGCAATTTCCTCTTTATAAGAAAAAATGAAAAACTAAGATAAAAAGAGATATTTAAAGTAAGTGTCCTAAATAAGGGGGCCAACCCGGAGTTGCTGATAATTTTACGGAACTTGACGATAAAATCGACCAAGTTGATGATAAGACTCGATCAAACTATAAAAATAGCTGAATTTCATTTTCAAATATCCACAAAATTGATTCAATAGCTTATTCAACTGTAAAAACTCCTACATTTAGTAAAAAAGAACATTTTTTTCGTCGATATCAAGCATAACTCTACTAATATTATCTCTTGACCGCAATTCATAATTACATAGCTACTTAACTGCTATATGTATCTCAATTTTTCCATTAGGACAGTATTTCTCAAAATCATACGTGTAAGCTCTTCGCAAGCTCCCGCTCTCCTCACGGTTCCAGATCTCTTTCCACGTGTTGATTACTCCGTGCTCATCTGCTTGATCGACAATAAATATTTCATAGCTAGATTCATCAGTAATTTGAATGCTAGATTCATGGTCATTGCTTTCGATAGCTACGCTTACTGTGTAATCACCCTTATAATCACTTTCGTAATCATGATACACACCATAGGTAATCACATTTCGATTGTCCAAAACACTAGATGCCTCATTCCACAGCCCGATAATTTTTTGCATGATAAGCTCATCTTTAAAATTATTTGTTCTCACACTGTTAACAATCTTTAAGTCCAATGTTTTCACCATCCCATTTTGTTAATTATTGGTTATTTCAACAATGATTTATTATTTCCTTCTTTTTTATCCATTTTGCAATAATCCCTTCGCGCTATTAATATGTGTAAAATGATGGTATATGGTAAATAAAAAATAGATTCAATATAAAACTATATCTAAGAGGGATCACTTGATGGGCAGAGTTGCTACTCTATGAATAATCATTTTCGTAGATATTGGATTGATTTTATGGTGGATAATCCTTGGCATTTACATGTATTTTGAAGGGATATGTAAGCTGCTTGATTACTGACTGCATCTACAATGATTTTGTATATCTTCCTATCGACTGTGCTAATTCTTATACTACTTCTTCTATCAAATCTACAGCTTATGCCTTTTTCCCATCCATCTATAAATGTCACGTTCACAATGGTACAATCTTGTTAGACTTCATAAAAGGGTGATTTCTCAATGAAATATATTGAATTTGGTATAGGGAATAGGTGGTTGATTCGTACGGAAATAGAATACGAAGACGGCTCAGAAATAGAAGAAAGAGGAATGATGGGTCCTATAAATTTTCGGTCCTTCTACATACGGATTTGGATGAGAAGAACAGTTCTAATCCTTGATTCCAAAGATGGGTTCAAGAAACAAAGAAAGAACCGTAGTCAAGTAAAACTTATAGTTGGAATTACAAGCTATTAAGAGATTAAACAATCATTTCGGTAGTATCTGTTTTCCGGTAAGTAGCTCAAAGCTCTTCATAAAAAACCACATAAACCCTGCATAAAATCCAAGGAACGGATGTTTAAATGATGCGGGTTTGTTCTTTTCAAAGTAAAAATGTCCAATCCATGATAATACATAATGTAAGACAGCCAAGCAAATTGTTACATAAAGATTAATAAATAAGAATACCCATGCTAGAAAGGCAAACAGAAATGCAAAATAATGAAGAATTTGATTCCACTTGTTTTGATGCGCCTTTTGATAACGGACTAAGTCATTTTTTAATGTTTGATTCATTTGGAACACCTCATGATAACTATATCATTTTTTAACGTAGTTCGAGGAAATAAATACCCCTCCCTTTTCGTGGGAGAGGTATTTTTTCTCTTACGTTCGAATTTCCTGTCTCATAAAAATGATATAGCTAATGGCAAAACATATTAAAGTTCCCGCTAGAAGAGCTAAACATTGTGGCCAGATTAAAAGTAAGCTTTCAGCTAGTGGTAACGGACTTGGAATAGCACCTACGACCTGCTCCATCGATAGAGGTCCTAGTGTACGGATTTCTGGTGTGAGTAAAATAGTCGTAACCTCACTAAATAAATAACTTGGATTTACTCGTGATAGATTGGTAATGAGCTCTTGACTAGAAACTGCCTCTTCCATTGTTGCTGTCTCTGTTTTTGGAGCAGTAGCCCCACCAATCATGCTGATAATCATGGCAAAGAAGATAGAGAAGAACAACCATACTCCAAGACTTGCAAGTGCCGAGGTGGCTGCCTGACGAAAACGAACCGAGCAGAGAATTGCTAGGTTCAGCCAAAAAGCTACGTACACCACACTTGAAAGTATATACACAATGATTCTCCAAAACTCTTCCCACGAAGGCAATAATCCAATTGACAGAATCGCTAGAGCTGTGACAATAAGCCCTAACGATAGTAACATTCCACCAATTAGTAGTAGAGATGCAGTGAACTTTGCATTAATGAGATAATCCCTTGGAATAGGCTGTGCCAGTACGCGTGGAAGCGTACGGTTATTTCGTTCGGAATTGATTGCATCAAACCCTAGTCCAATCCCTAGTAACGGACCTAAAAAACTAATAAACGTAATGAACGGTGGTAGCGAGCTGTCCGGATCCGATATTGTAAACATTTTCAAAAACAAAAATGCATCGTCAGCATCAATTGATTGAGCAGCATCCCTAATATTTGAAAGCGCCGTGTATAAAGAAGCCATGCAAGTCAACAGTAGTAAAATGATGATAATAAGAAACCTCCAGCTCATGACTTGATCACGTAATTCTTTTTTAACCATTACCCAAAACGATTGATTACCTCCCACCATGCACTTTACCTCCTTCAAAATAGCGATGATAAATATCATCAAGTCCGTATTTCCGCTTTGATATAGCGGTCAATTGATAGCCCCTTTGAATGATAGATTGAGCAAGTTGGGAGGTAACATCCCTTCTACTTCGAACAACAATCTGCTTATTATCAGAATTTAAAGTAATCACATGTTCTACTTGTTTAATAGCTTGAAGTAGTTGTTCATCCATATCGTCAACATCTACAATCGTTGTAACCTCCTCTTGCTCAAATAGCTGATTTGATAACTCCTCAATCGTTCCACATGCTACAAGAGTACCATCAACAAATAAACCGACACGATCACAGATTTCTTGGACCTGATATAGATGGTGAGAAGAAAGTAGGACGGTGATACCGACGCTTTTACTTAAGGTTTTAATCAATTCTAATAGCTCTTGAACACCTTTTGGATCAATACCTAGCGTAGGTTCATCAAGGATGATGACTTCTGGACGTTTAATTAATACATCTGCTAGCCCTAATCTCTGTTTCATACCACGTGAATATGTCCTCACCTTGTTGTTCGCAGACTCCTCCAAACCCACCTGCTTTAATATGGACCGAGCTTCATCAGCTGCTTCCTCTTTCCCAATTCCATTTAATTGAGCTGTGTAGGTAAGGTTCTCCAAACCAGTCAGGTCATCATAGAAACCGATATTATCAGGTAAATATCCTACTTTTCTTTTGACTTCTATCGGCTTGGTAGTAGAATCGAACCCACAGACTGAACATGAACCACTTGATGGCTCGGTCATACCTAGAAGCATGAGAATGGTGGTAGATTTTCCGGCTCCATTTGGACCGAGTAAGCCAAATACTTCCCCTCGATGTATAGTTAACGATAAATCCTTTACAGCCATTTTTTCCTGATAACTTTTACTTAGTTGGCTAATCTCTATAATGGGTTCCTTCATGACTATCTTCTCCCATACTTTCGCATGACGTAAACGATTGCTGCCACTACAGCCAGCATTATTAGTATCGCTACCCAGCCTACAAACATGGAGGTTTCCACCTGCATCCTAAAGGTTGCAGTCCCAGATGCTTCAGGGGTTTGAGACGAGATATCTACAATATAGTCACCAGCAATTGCTTGATCACTAGCAGAAATAGTTGCCATCACTTTTTCAGATTGACCCGGCTCAATTTTCTTTATTTCAGATGGGTCAAATGTTACCTTCCAGCCAATCGGTTGACTCGCTTTCAGTGAAATATCACGTAATTCTGATGTACCTGTATTTTCAACTACTAGCTCAATTGTTTTCTCACCTCCTGCTGTAACATCTTCACTAAGACGACCAGATGGTGTTGTCAAATTCATATCATATGTTCCGGTTACAGCTGCTTCGAGTGTTACTTCACTACTAGTTGAGTTGTTCGTTGCCATAATTGGAACAGGATAAATACCAGATTTTACCTGTGAAGGCGGAGTAATAACGGTTGTAATATCCTTCTCAGCGTTCGAATCCACGGTTATCGAGGTAACACTTTTTCCATCGACTTCAAACTTTACATCCCAGCCACGTTCAACTTCTGCAACGAGTGCATATGTTTGTTCCTGGGCAGTTCTGTTTTTTAACGTGAGCTTATAACGGAAGGTGGAATCCGAGCTTCCCTCCATGTTCGCCTGTTCCGTCGTGAGCTCGGTTTTAAATACACCTTTCTCACTAACGACAACCGATAATGGTATCTTATCTGTGATGCCAGATGAACTCATAGTGACAACTGAAAAATGATATTCCCCCTTTTGAACTTGCAGTGGAACCTCAACATCAAGTGTGAAAGCTTGCTCAGCTTGTGGTTTAACGGCTATCTCCTGCACGCTCCGTCCACTAGAGGTAATTTCATAATCCCAATCCTCGGGTACGCCATCTAGACGAAACGAAACTTGTTGAACATTTTCAGTAGCATTTATCAAATCCATTTCATACGTAATTGTTTCACCAGGAGTAACCGTAATCCCCGTGTAAGGTGTATACAAGGTGATCCCACCCGCGGCGAATGATTTCCCTTCCAATAGAGGGACAATAAGAACTACCAAACCTACCATTAAAGCAAAACACTTTTTCACTTTACATCTCCTCCGGTTGATTATTTTTCATAAATGTATACGAATTTTTTTAAAAGGTAGATTTACAAAAAAAAATTTTTTATGATAAATCTAAAAGTGAATCTGATTCGTAGTTATATATAGAAGAAAAGCTGAAATGCACATAGCATGAGGTGATTTGAATGAAAACGGAGGGTAAAAACCTACAATTAAATACGTTACAGGACTTCTCACATTTTTACGATTCGTATATAGGAATTGTGTATCGTATCTCACTAAACATGTTAAAAAACACTCAGGATGCTGAAGATGTATGCCATGACGTGTTCCTTGAAATTTATAAGAATCCCAGCAGTTACAACCCAGATCGAGGCAGTATCGAGGCATGGATAGCTGTAAAGACAAAGTCACGGTGCTTGGATAGGATCAAGAGGAAAAAACGTACCGAGCTTGTTTCAGGTTCAGATCATGTAGAACCAATAACTCCAGCGGACTGGGTTGAGGACCAAGTCGTCCAAAATGATACGAAACAAGCACTTCTTCAAGCACTTGAGAAAATTCCAAAGCCACAGCGAGATGCCGTATACGGTAATTTCTTTCTACATCAGTCACATCAAGAGCTTGCCCATTCCTTGCAAAGACCGCTTGGTACTGTGAAATCACTTGTAAGATACGGATTGAAAAATATGAAAAAGCACTTACATATGTAAATGGGGTGAGAAGTTTGAGCTGTTTATATGAAGAAAAAGTAGTAGATCTAGCCCTAGAGAAAGTGGAAGTAGCGGAAGAGCTACGTATTCGCAAGCACATGGAAACATGTCATCCATGTAAGGAACTATATGAATACTGGGACAATATGTTCGATGCACAAAGTGTGACGATTCCGTCTATAAAAATCAAATTAACAATTGTTTGCTCTATTCTAGTTGAACGATTGAAACAGCGTGCTGTCTTACTACCAGCATTGATTATGGCTTCCTTGTTACTAATGGCCAACGTTCTGCAGGCCGAAGATCCTAAAAATAGGACTGTTCCGTTTAATTCTGAAAATAGTCCATTTCTAGTAAAGACTGATACAAGAATCTATGATTTAGTCCCTGATGTATCAAATCCAGTCTCTGGTTACGCTTGGATTAATACGTCCTCGGAGGAATTAATGTTAGTCATGGAAGGACTCAAGCCTTCGATGCTTAATGAATACCAAGCGTGGATTCAAACGAAGAATGAACTAAAGGATGCTGGGATCATCATGATTAGTGGTCAAACAGGGCAGTTATATATTAAAGATAGAACGGTCCCAATGCTTGAATATATTATTATCAGCCAGGAGCCACACGGCGGAAGCTTTCGTCCAACAGACCCGAATGCTTTTTTACTAAAATTAAATCAAAAATAAATTCAGCACCAATCATACATGATTGAGGTGCTGAATTTTTTATTTCGAAAAACATTAACTTGGTTTTTCGTATAAGCATAATACGGAAGAACTGCGTAAAAAATAAATATACACCTAGAGGAGGTATGACCCATGCTCGATAACCACCTTGTTGTATTACTGTTCCTTTCCATATGAAGTATGATCGTAACTTCTGTTTATAGTAGCATTATTATTGCTCAAAACAACAAATTAAAAAAACAGTTAAACAATGAATGAAAATCTCAACTCTGCCATGAAAACGTAAAACAGGATGTTTACCATTGAGTGAATATCGAGCTATTAATGGAATTGGTGGATACTAGTAGTCTCCATTACTAAGTGTATTTTTTAAGTTATTCGTAAAAAATGTATCTATTAATATAATGAAGCCTAGCTAGGGATAACCTCTGCTTTTCTTTGAGTAAGATCGTTTTCTAAAGTCCTGTTGTATTCATGAGGTCATACTTTCTTTATCCCAAATAAGAGAATATAGATACTAATTAACAATTCGTAAATAATGTTGGAATCTATTAAATCATATATAATGATAAATAATGGAAATGATGACTAGATACAATAACATTAAGAGGATTTTATATGAGTAAAACGGAATCTAATAACTATATCCTTCATGCTAAAAGCAACCGATTTTATTGGGAAGGTAACGGTCAACTTTCAATAAAGACATTTTCAAATGGGAAAGCCTTTTACAAAACGAATCGTGGATTTTTTTCTGTTGAGGAAAGTCGGTATCTACTTCTTAATCAAGGTTCATATACCATTTCAATTGATGAAAAGAGCGAAGTAGAGTCTTTTTGTATTTTCTTTAAAGAGGGGTTTGCTGAAGAAGTGTTACCTACATTATTCAAGTCAACAAACTCTTTACTTTCTAATCCAGAGTATCAATCAAACACATCGAATTTTTTGAAAAGACATATCCTATAACGCCAACCATACATCGTCTATTGGTATCCCTTAAAAAAGATTATGTGGAATTTGAAAAGGATAAGTTATGGTTTGATGAGCAGTATTATCTCCTTATGCAAAACATGTTACTGGTTCATCTTGATTCCATTCGTGAAATGGAATCACTCAACAGTATTAAACTATCAACACGCGAGGAGCTATATAAACGAATTAGTATCGCACATGATTATATTAGGTGTTGTTATACCGATCCAATCAACTTACAAGAAATAGCAACTATTGCCTGCTTATCACAAAACCATTTGTTAAGGACTTACTCACAAATATATGGAAAGACACCTCATCAGCACATTTCTGAAATGAGAATACAAAAAGCTAAAATGCTCCTTATGAATTTGGAATTAAATATGACGGATATTACCTTTCAAATAGGCTTTCATAATCCGGTCTCCTTCAGTAAGTTATTCAAGACATATACTGGATTTTCGCCTCTGCAATATAGAAAAAAGGTGATTTTGGATAAGAAATAGTGAAAGAAATGGTTTATGATCATGGTGAAATCGAAATGAAATGGAGAGATCAATATGCAAAAAACTTTAATAAAAAAAATCAATCAAATTGGAGTTCCTGTAAAAGACATCAATAGAGCGGTAGAGTTTTATAAATCTCTTAATCTACCGCTTCTTTTCTCAACAGATACAATGGCATTTTTTGATTGTAATGGAACACGCCTTCTTCTGAGTTTACCTGAAAAAGAGGAATTTTCTCATTCAAGCTCTGTCATTTACTTTCAAGTGGAAAATATAGAGGAAACGTATGAGAAATGTAAAAACGATGGATTAGTTTTCATAGACGAGCCCCATTTAGTAGCAAAAACGGGTGGCACTGAAACTTGGATGACGTTTTTTAAGGATACAGAAGGCAATACCCATGCGTTCGTAAGTGAAATAGAAGGATAATACTTGCATACAGGATGCCTGAACTTTCATACAACGGTATCCTGTATTGATATGGATAAAGATAGGTGATATTTTGTAATCACAGCAAATCCTACTCTCAACTAGTGAACAATTTTCACATGAGAATGCCAACATACTACCTTTTACCTTTCCTTAGTTCTTCTATTAACAATAAGGTAGAAAAAAGAATGGTGGCACTTAAAAATATGATTGAAAAGATTAATGCACTCATGGCCGAATTAAAGATTCCACTTGATACTTCTCCGCCACCACTACTCCCTAACGCGGCACTAAATAATATCGTTCCAACTATACCAACTAGTAACAGAAAAAACGCAACAATATATTTTTTCATCTTTTGTCCTTTCCACAAACTTATTCACAACCACTTATCAGCATGATTCAATAGTTAAGGTCGCTCGATTATTTTACCATACATTTCATAGACTCGGGCCGAGTAAGCGGCATAAATTCTGTTGAAGGAGAACAGTGGAGATTTCCTAGAAATGATATCTTTTTATCTTTTTATTTTCTCAAACAAATACTGTACTCCATATAATAGATAGGCTTTATAGTGGATGTATAAAAAAAACTGAAAATGATTTAATCGATGTAGTCGAGCGATTTTAAGTCTTTTAAGAACTTCAGTGAAATAAAACGCAAAGATTCCATCAGCAATCGCATTAAGGAGGATGAATTTTTTAAAGTTTCCAAATGAGGATTTAAGTAGCCACATGGAAAGAGGCATATACGGTCCAATACTAAATGGTAGTTCATCCCTAACAAATGATTTTGGTTTTTCGTAAAACTTCCACCATTTTCGCTTTCGTCCATACATATGATTAACGATTTCAAACATAACAATAAAGGCGCCAGCAATAGAATAACGCTTAATACTACGCTTTCCGATAAATAGCAATGATAACCACGGAATCAGTACGAAAGTCAAATTAAATATCAAGTGCCGCCTTGAAAACATGATTTTTCACCATCCTATCTTTTTCTCTCATTTAGAATCTCCACTTTCCCCTAAAAAAACCAACAATTTTCTGCCCTCACCCTTTCTTCGATTCAATCGATGAACATATGAAAAACCCCTTCGCACTTTACGAAGAGGTTCCTTAATAATTGAGAATCTGGTTAATGCTTATAAGTGTGCAAGCAGATGTAAGCTTTTTATGTAATAGAGAACAATGTATTCCCGTTACTGAGAAAATAGTTACGCTTTGAACGCGTTATAAGTTTGAGCAATCTGGCAAATCTTTTGAACGACAGGCAGAACTTCATTTGAATCCCTAATGATAAATAAATGATTGGCTTCGCCTTCTACTGGGGCGACCACGTCAACTTGTAGTGAGTCAGACTGTTGGCGAGAAAGCACTTCCTCAAATGTAGAGGCGCTCCTAAAAATCGTTGTACTCCGTTCACTATTAGTAACTCGTTCTCGAAGAACCTCATCTGGTATATCAAAGCTAACAAGGATACTGATAAATCCTTTTTGATGAAAATCAGCAAGTAATTCTTCGCGATTTTTCCTAGAACGATTGGAATTACAAAGGATAACATGATAGGGAGTCTGATTGACTGTGTAATCCACGATGGTTTGAGTAATGGCGTATTTGATTGCATTAGGTCCTTTCTTAGGTAGTAAGCTTTTATAAAAAGTATTAATAAACTCAGCATGGTTATCTTGGTCAATGACCAAAGCGTTCGGCAATTGCTGTTCTAATGCTTTCGCAAAAGTTGTTTTTCCACTATGCGTTTTCCCGACTGTTATGATGACCAACCTCTTCATAAAATACACCGCTCTCAATCGTTGTTATTTTCAACTATCTATAAAAGTTGACTTTCTACATTTTACGCGTTACTTCACTCGTAATGGAAGCACTTATGGACAATTTATAACGTGAGATTCTCGTGTTATTAAAATATAGATTAATAGAATAAATAAATCGAAAAACCGATAATGACTAATACGAGCAGTATTATATAAAGGGACAGAAGCCTTGTTACATTGCCCTTTGTGGACTTTTGATAATTTTGATCACTTTTCCCGGCTAGTGTAATTGTTGCAAAGAATCCACCTACTAATAGTAGAACTCCTAACGAGGATAATAATATAACCATTGTTAACCTCTCCTGTTCCATTAAATATTCATATATTAGATATTCTATTTTACTATAATGAGACTATTGATATATGTATCGGCATTAGAATGACTCAAAGATACTCCTAATGATCCCTCTGAATAACCAAAAAATCATTCTAAACGGTAAAAGAATTAGTTCCGGTACCCACATTAACACATCAGAAATAAAATCTCCAAACGTGTATTTATCATTTTTCTTCTTGTTTTTTCTCATTTTTTCTTTCTGTTTATTCCACCATTCTTTCATTGCATCCACCTTTTACATAACCATTTACAAGCTTTTATATAACATATTCTACAGCAGTTCAAGAAATATTTTCATTATTCTAGGGAAAATTAGCTAAACTTTAAAAGTCTAACTCACTACATGATTCAGACTCCCCCAAAATTATGATTTTATTTCATACCGTCCAAGAACAAAAGGCTCAGTGCGCCCCGTTTAGCCTCGGGCAAAGCAAATGTTCCTAAATGCGAAAAAGGGTGCGTTTCTCCTTTTTCTCATTAGGGATATTTGACCTCGAGTAGGATGAAATCGTCGCCATTTCATCTTGGCTGGGTGCTGGAGCTGGATTTCAAGTCACTAGCCGATTCTCTTGCTGAAAACTTTTAGTAATTAAAATAGATCGCGATTTGAGTACTCAAGGACAAAATAATCTTTTAAATTGATAGACATGCCCCCGAGTTATGTCATAGAGAAACACCATAAACATTCATTTATTTTACAATGAGTACAGGGCAGTTTGCTCGCTTTGCCACCTTATGACTGACACTTCCTAATACAAACTCTTGCAGGCCGTTTAATCCTCTACTACCTATGATGACAATGTCGAAGTTATTTTTATTTGTGTACTCTACTATAGTAGGGCCCGGTTCACCATGAAGAACCGTAATTTTATAAGAAACCCCGGCCTCTTGAGCCATACGTTCTACTTCGTTCATGCGTTCCTTCCGCTTATCTCCTAAATCAGCAGTATTCCAATTACTTAATACTTCGGATTTTGCTTTTCCCATATCCACTACATAAACCACTTCGATTAATGAGTCTTCGGTACATTTTGCAATATGAACGGCATTGTCAGCCGCTCTTTTTGAGTGCTCTGAACCATCTGATGCTAATAGGATTTTTTTATACATCTCTATTCCCCCCATTAATGTGATCCAAGTTTATTTGCCAATTTATTTACTAATTCGCTACTGTCCTCATTTAATCCTGTTACATTGACCACGATGTTATTTTCTTCGAATTTATTCACAACCTTATCCACGGCTGCAACGGCAGAGTCATCCCATATATGCGAACGACTTAAGTTGATTTCAACATGACTAACATCTTCCCTGTAATCAAACTTCGTTAACAGTTCCGTAACAGATGCAAAAAATAGTTCACCATTTATCTTATATTTCCTTGTATTCCCTTCTCGTTCACTAACTACACGAACGCTTGAGATTTTGGAGACAAAAAAGATAGCACTGAGTAAGATTCCTGTAAACACCCCAATTGCAAGATTGTGCGTGAAAACAACTGTTACTACCGTAACAATCATCACAATGGCATCACTCCTTGGCACAAGGTGAAGCGTTCTAATCGAATTCCAATCAAATGTACTGATTGCTACCATAATCATCACTCCCGCTAATGCCCCCATTGGGATCTGGACCACTATATCCCCTAGAACCACAATTAAGAACATGAGAAATATCCCTGCTACTAACGATGAAAGTCTTCCTCGTCCGCCAGACTTTACATTAATAACTGACTGCCCAATCATAGCGCAGCCCGCCATTCCTCCAAAGAATCCAGTAATGATGTTTGCGATACCTTGTCCCCTGCTCTCCATATTCTTATCACTTTGTGAATCGGTCATGTCATCGACAATGGTTGCGGTTAATAATGACTCTAATAAGCCTACAACTGCAAGAGCCAATGAATAGGGCAAAATAATCATCAAGGTTTCAAAATTAACCGGAATATCTGGCAATAGAAACGCTGGCAATGTTTTTGAAATAGTCCCCATATCCCCAACTGTTCGTACCCCATAATTCATAAAGATACTTATTGCTGTTATCGTAATAATCGCAACTAATGTAGAAGGTACAGCTTTTGTAAGATAAGGAAAAAGGTAAATAATTGCTAATGTGAGTCCAACTAACCAAAAGACGATATATTTTTCATCGTAAAAGTGTTGAAGCTGCGATGTGAAAATGAGGATAGCTAACGCATTTACAAACCCCACCATAACCGATCTAGGAATAAACTTCATGTATCTCGCTAACTTAAAAACACCAAATACGATTTGAAAAATGCCCGTTAAAATAGTCGCTGCTAATAAATACTGAACTCCGTGATCTGCTACTAGATCAATAAATAACAACGCCATAGCACCCGTTGCAGCTGAAATCATTCCAGGTCTTCCACCAATAAATGCTATTGTTACAGCAATTGTGAAAGAAGCATATAACCCTACCATTGGGTCAACACCTGCAATAATCGAAAAGGCTATCGCTTCTGGAATTAAGGCAAGAGCGACAACAATCCCTGACAAAATATCTCCCTTCACATTGCCGAACCATGTTTGTTTATACGTTACATCACCCATCAGACTTTCCTCCTTTAGTTGTAGTATGTACAACTAAAAAGAAGACATGAAAACAAAAGAAAATTCGACAAGTGACTGTCACCTGTCGAATTTTTCTTACGCATCTTGTTTTTTCAGCATTTCAATTAGATGAAGTAGTTCTATTTTCCAAATACCATCTTGTGTTTTTAAGCTTAAGGCCGTTGATTCTGAATGTACTCCGATTGATACTTTGATGAGTACAACCGCATAATTTTCTGTACTATTTTCTTTGCTAAGATTAATGGAATCATAATACCGGTATTTCATAATCATTTGAGAGTCCTGTTTTGATAAATATTTATCATAGTCTTTTACAAAATCGGTTTCATTTGGAAGGGTTCCATCATCATATACGATGTCATATAGATTATACCGATTTCCACTTGCGATGAGGTGTAAATAAACAAGAATCATTTCCTCTGGGGTAAATCCAATCAATTGTTTGCTGTCCTGATTATGAAGATATTGCTCAAATTTTTGTTTTTTGGCGCCACTTAACCGATCAAGATACGTAAAGCTAGAAGGGGTCCCATTATCTGAATCTGCCTGACTTTCATTATTCTCTGAAACCGTTTGATTATCTTTTTCTAGATTAAGTAACATATCATATACTGCACCAATAACAGATGACTGTTTTGCAAATTCTTCGCTTTGCAAAAGCTTCTTTTTCTTATATGAATATGCATCCCAATCGACACTTAATGTTATTTCTCCAGTACTAGCCTTTAAAATGACTTGTTCATATTTTTCCTTGATTTGGATGATTAAATCATATTCCTGATTTATATCTTGTTCTTTATCATACAAAAGAACTTTTGGATGATTACTTGATTTATAAATGACATTATTATAAACATTGGCATTATTTCGTCCAAATATCGCTGCTTCATCGGAAATCATATAGTTTGATATGTTAAATACATCGATTTCTTCTAATTCCACGATATTTACTTCTTCTTTCGAACACCCACAAATGATCAATAATAATAAAAGAGAAATTAAACCTTTCTTTATACCACTCGCCTCCATCACATCATCCGCACACTTTTGACATCCTTCCATTAAATGATAGCTTATATTCTATACCAATAGTACTAAACTCTTTTTTTATTGAAGATTTTTTTTCATTAGAGATGCTATTTCTTTTTGATTATGTTGTGTGGAATTTTCTAGATGCTGAATAATTAACTCTTGTCGTTGAATTGATTGGTTCTGACTTAATTTAGCTTTCGCATCAATCTTTGTTATCTTTATTTTGAAAGCGACGATTCCTCTACTCATTCCTTCAACATAACGAGGTTCTACTTGATTCAATTTGTAGGAGCTATTTGGTGCTTCATATTGATCGACTAAATCACTTAATAATTGGAATGCCACTTGCTCATCTTCAATGATTTCCATTTTCCCATATACATGTATAGACACATAATTCCAAGTAGGTACTGCCCGAGTTGTTTCGTACCATGAAGGTGAAATATAGCAGTGTGGGCCTTGAAACACTGCAAGAACTTGCTGGTTTTCTGCATCCTTCCATTGCTCGTTTGGACGGGCAATATGACCATATAACTCTTTTTCATCTCTATTTAATTGTAGTGGGAGATGAGTAGCATATGGTTCTCCATTATGTTGTGAAAATAGTATTGCGAAGCTATTTTTTTCGATATAGTCATAAATAACATCTTCATCCGTAATCTCATAATGTTTTGGTATATACATATTGGTTTCACCTCATATTCAAGTAAAATTTGATTCAAATTATTTACATTCTATAAAATACTGAATCTATACGTAAGTGCCAGATTGGAAATATTTATAGGTGCCAATTTTTAAGGCAAAGCTACATCTGCTAAATCTCCTTCTTTTGCTGAATAAAGGGAGCATTTCTCCATCTTTGTTAATTTCCATCACAGCTTTTCAGGGTTTCTTACTCTTAGGGAAAAAATATTACCACAAGTACTACAAAAATATGCCTCTACTTCAGAACACTTCACGATTGCGTTTTTCTTGAATAATGATCCATACCCTTTAAATTCGCCTATCTTTGTTTCTGTTGAGCCACATTCAGAACAAGCCTTAGCATTAGTCAAAGAAACTCACTCCCATCAATTTGTTAAATGTGTCTGATAGGCTCGATACGAAAAATAAAACGCGACAAGGAGTGTACAGAAAAGTATAGAAAAGAAGCCAATCAGCAGCAATGATCCTGGAAGAAACACACAAAATAACATGATTGAACCACCCATATAAAGTGGTAAAGAAAATGGACGGACAATAATGTTCCATGCGTGATAAGTAGATTGAGTGAATTCAGAGGATGTTGGGCTGATTTCTACTTGAAATCTCGGAAGTGTATTTGCTGTTGTAATAAGTACGATACCTACGCATATAGGGATGAGTAACATTAAATTAATATCCGTTCCCGTTACTAATAAAATTAAACCCAAATGTAGGATCATCAGTATGAGTGATAAAGACAGAAAGATATTCTCTAATCCTTTTTTATATCGAGCATATAACTCATTTGATCTTAGTAATGTTGGAAGGAAGAATAGTGTGCTGTTAACTAGGATCATCGTAAACGGCATGCTAAATAATATGACTTCTACCGCACCATATTTTGTTTCCTCTAAGGCTGTATTTGTGCCTATTAAGTAAACACTTATACCGAAAGATATAAAAATTAAAACGCCTATACATATTTTTTTCATCGTGAATCCCCCTTTGGATTGGACTGAAACTGAATGATCCATTTCATTACATCTTGGAACACAGTTGAATTTAGAGAGTAATACACATACTGCCCTCTCTTTATGGCATACACTAGCTCAGCATTTTTTAAAACAGATAGATGTTGCGATATCCCTGCTTTACTCATATCAAAATGGTCAGCAATTTCTCCTGCTGTCAAATCCCCCTTTCTTAATAAATCTAAGATTTTTCTTCTATTTTCATCAGATAAAGCTTTAAATAAATCATTGATGGCCAACTAGTAAACCTCCAGTGTCATTATTTAAGTATTTAAGAACTTACTTAATTACTTAAATTATATCAATCTGGTTTTATTTGTCAATCCTTTTCCTTCTAAAAAAAAGATCCCTTCATGCCAGGGATTTTTGCTGCATATTTAGACATCGTGAATTATGAACTAATGGCTTAAAATAACATGGAACAAAAGGCTTAGGACGCCCCGTATTGCCTAAGGAAGTGCAAATGTTCCTAAATGAGAAAAAGGTTGCTTTTCCCTTTTACTCATAGGAACTTTTGAACTCGAGTAGGATGAAATGGCAAAGATCGTCGCCATTTCATCTTGGCTGGGTGCTGGTTCTGGATTCCAAGTCACTAGCCCATTCTCTTGCTGAAAACTTTTATACTTTCTGGTGTATGAAATAATATTTTTACACATAAAAAAGTCCCAAGACTATGCTACGATTGAACTACTTAACCAAGTTAACTCAATCATTTACCAACCCGCCAAGGAGGCCATAGTCAATGAGACTACTTAAGAGTATACAAGGATTAAGAAGAAGTCAATTCGCACAAGAAATTAGAGGAGCTAATTTAGAAAAAGTTTTGCTTGTACCCATAGATGTATCAAAGGTTTTACAAAAAGCGA
>NZ_JBHUEM010000027.1:0-1247 GCF_042680805.1 Bacillus salitolerans
CTAGAGGAACGTTTACTTGAAATAGAACTGTGGGTATCAGAGGGGTTTCCTATAATCAAAGCAACAAAAGCTTTGGAGGTGCAAAGATCAGTGTATTATTACCACCAAAATAACGAAATAAAAGTTCAAGAACCTCCACGAAGAGGTAGGCCAATCCCTGGTTTCTCGTACAATAATTCAGGCGATAAAATATGTGATGAGCAGATAGAAGAGTTTTTAATGGAGGCTATTGAAGGTGAAGAAGGAATTTATGGGTACAGAAAGCTCACAAACTATTTGAGAGATAGGCATAGTTTAATTATTAACTTTAAAAAAGGCCACCGTTTATGTTGTAAATTGGGGATTCTTCTGCCGAATAGACAGCCATCAAAATATCCAAGACGATTAACAAGACAACATTTAATAACAGGTCCTAATCAATTATGGCAGCTTGATATTAAATATGGATCCATAAAGGAAAGTGGTCGATTCTTTTTTTTAGCATGTGCCATAGATGTATTTGATAGATGCATTGTAGGTTATTATTATGGATCTAAGTGTAAGGCTAAAGACATTACTAAGATGCTTCAATCAGCGATCATGCGAAGACAAATTCATTTTCCAAAAGGTGAAGATGAAATGAGGTTAATTATTCGTACTGATAATGGTCCACAATTTGTAAGTAATCACTTTGGTGAGTTCTGCGAACTTCAGAAGGTATACCATGAACGAATTCCACCAAGTTCGCCTAATTATAATGCCTATATTGAATCCTTTTTTAGTGTTCTAGAGAAAGAATGTTATCAAAGATACGAGTTCGAATGCTTTGATGAAGCCTATTACCACATTGAACAATACATGGATTTTTACAACCATAGAAGGTATCACGGAAGCCTTAATTACTTAGCACCTTTTCAGTTCCATGAACTGTATAAAGACAAGGGCTATCCGCTCGATATGGCTGTCAGCTTATAGGTTCGAAGAACAGAGGAAATTGACCCCTAATAAGGGTATAGCACTCTTATTATGATGTGTACGACTTGATATGGAGAAAGCGCATGATAACCTCGTAGGTAAGCCCAGTGTATCATTCAGCTGGGTTCCTGGGTAGAGAATCATGCGTGGAGAGGCTCCATGTCAAGTCATTTAGGATCGAGTACCAATTAGAGTAAAATAGTGGGGGCAATTTCCTCTTTATAAGAAAAAATGAAAAACTAAGATAAAAAGAGATATTTAAAGTAAGTGTCCTAAATAAGGGGGCCAACCCG